>JABFXD010000114.1 GCA_013361925.1 Streptomyces sp.
CGGAGCCGTCGGGGCCGGTGAGGCGCACCGACTGGTCCTTGAGCAGCGGCGAGAACTCCTCGATCGTCAGGCCGAGGACCTCGCGCAGCGGGCCGGGGTAGGCGCCCTCGTGCACGGCGTCGTGCTCGTCGACGATGCCGGAGAAGTACGAGACGACGAGGGTGCCGCCGTTGTCGACGTACTCCCTGAGGTTGGCGCCGGCCGCCTCGGTCATCAGGTAGAGGGCCGGTACGACGACCAGGGGATACCTCGACAGGTCGGCTTCGGGGTGGGCGAAGTCGACCGTGAGGTGGCGGTCGTAGAGCGTCTCGTAGAAGGCGTCGGCGCGCTCGCGGGCGTCGTGGTCCTCGCTGGGGCGCCAGTCCAGGTTCTGCGCCCACCAGGAGTGCCAGTCCCACAGGACGGCGACGTCGGCCTGGGTGCGGGTGCCCCGGATGGTGCTCAACGAGTCGAGGCAGGCGCCGAGTTCGACGACCTCGCGCCACACGCGGGTGTCGGTGCCGCCGTGCGGGAGCATCGAGGAGTGGAACTTCTCGGCGCCGCGCCGGGACTGGCGCCACTGGAAGAACATGGCGCCCTCGGAACCGCGCGCCACATGGGCGAGGGAGTTGCGGGCCATCTGGCCCGGCGCCTTGGCGGGGTTGCGGGGCTGCCAGTTGACGCCCGAGGTGGAGTGCTCCAGGAGGATCCAGGGCGCTCCCCCGGCCACCGAGCGGGTGAGGTCGGCGGCCATCGCGAGGTTGACGTGGGTGCGGCGGCCGTCGGTGATCAGGTAGTGGTCGTTGGTGACGATGTCGACCTCGCGGCCCCAGGCCCAGTAGTCGACGGAGTCGCACTGGCTGAGGGCGGTCATGAAGTTGGTCGTCACCGGGATCCCGGGCGCGAGGCGGTGCAGGATGTCCCGCTCCATACAGAAGTTCTCGCGCATGGTGGCGTCGGCGAAGCGCTTGTAGTCCAGCGCCTGGGCCGGATTGCCGACGGTGGGGGTCAGGCGCGGCGGGTTGATGTCCTCGAAGTCCGCGTAGCGCTGGCCCCAGAAGGCAGTGCCCCAGGCCTCGTTGACGGCCTCGACCGTGCCGTACGTCGTCTCCAGCCAGCGGCGGAAGTGGGCGGCGCAGGAGTCGCAGTAGCAGGCCGAGACGGGGACGCCGTACTCGTTGTGCACGTGCCACATCGCGAGCGCCGGGTGATCGGCGTAGCGCTCGGCGAGCTTGGTGGTGATGTTCGCGGCGGCGGCGCGGTAGTCGGCGTTGCTGTGACAGATGGCGCCGCGCGAGCCGAACTCGTAGCGCACGCCCTCCTGCGACACGGGCAGGGCGTCGGGGTGGGCCCGGTAGAACCAGACCGGCGGCACCACGGTGGGGGTGCCGAGGTCGACGCGGATGCCGTTCTCCTGCAAAAGGTCGAACAAACGGTCGAGCCAAGCGAAATCGTAGACTCCGGATGACGGCTCCAGGAGCGCCCAGGAGAAGATCCCGACGCTCACCATGGTGACGCCGGCCTCGCGCATCAGCCGGACGTCTTCCTGCCAGACGCTTTCCGGCCACTGCTCGGGGTTGTAGTCCCCGCCGAAGGCGAGCCTGGTGAGGCCCGTGGGGGTGGCTTCCGGCATGGATCTTCTCCCGTTTTGATCGATCAGTTGGGAACGTGCACACAGCTGATCAGCGGTGCGGTGCCTAGATAACCGCATGGCAACAAGCATTGACAAGTGTCCGGGATGTTTCTCTACTGTGAACGCTCACAGACGCATGGCAGGCCTTCCGCAGCAGGCGGGGGCCCAGGTCAGGGGAGAGATCCATGCCCATCACGAAGCGCAGCCGCCTCGTGGCTTCCACCATCGCCGTTGCCCTCGGCGCCACCGCACTCGCCGCTTGCGGTTCGGACGACGGCGACACCAAGACCGACTCGGGGCCGGTCTCGCTGACGTACTGGACCTGGACCCCCGGTATGGACAAGGTCGTCGACCTCTGGAACAAGGGCCAGGGCAAGAAGGACCAGATCACCGTCACGGTGAAGAAGCAGGCGTCCGGCGACACGCTGGTCACCAAGATCCTCACCGCGCACAAGGCCGGCAAGGCCCCCGACCTGGTCCAGGCCGAGTACCAGGCGCTGCCGACCCTGGTCAGCAACGACGCCCTCGCCGACATAGCGAAGAACGTCGGCGACGCCAAGAAGGACTTCGCCGACGGCGTCTGGCAGCAGACCACGCTCGGCACCGACGCCGTCTACGCGGTCCCGCAGGACATCGGCCCGATGATGTTCTACTACCGCCAGGACCTCTTCAAGAAGTACGGCCTGACCGTCCCGACCACCTGGGACGAGTTCGCCGAGACGGCCCGCGCGCTGAAGAAGAAGTCCCCCGACACGGACCTCACCACGTTCTCCGCCAACGACTCCGGTCTCTTCGCGGGCCTGGCCCAGCAGGCCGGCGCCAAGTGGTGGACCACCGAGGGCGACAAGTGGAAGGTCGGCATCAACGACGCCGCCAGCCAGAAGGTCGCCGACTTCTGGGGCGGCCTCGTCAAGGAGGGCGCCATCGACAACCAGCCGATGTACACCCCGGCCTGGAACAAGGCGCTCAACACCGGCAAGCAGATCGCCTGGGTCTCCGCGGTGTGGGCGCCGGGCACCCTGACCACGGCCGCACCGGACACCAAGGGCAAGTGGGCCATGGCCCCGCTCCCCCAGTGGTCCGCCGGTGAGAACGCCACCGGCAGCTGGGGCGGCTCCTCCACCGCCGTCACCACGGACTCCAAGCACCAGGAGGCCGCCGCCAAGTTCGCCGCGTGGCTGAACACCGACGACGCGGCCCTGACGGCACTGGCCAAGGAGAGCGGCATCTACCCCGCCGCCACCAACGCCCAGACCTCCGGCGCCTTCGCCGAGGCGCCCGAGTACTTCTCGAACCAGGCCGACTTCTACACGAAGGCCGCCGAGATCGCGAAGACCACGGCTCCCTCCGCCTGGGGCCCGAACGTGAACGTCGCCTACACGTCCTTCAAGGACGCGTTCGGCGCCGCCGCCAAGAACAAGTCGGACTTCGGCGCCGCCCTGGACAAGATGCAGGACGACACCGTCGCCGACCTCAAGAAGCAGGGCTTCGGGGTCTCCGAGTGACGAGCGCACGCCGGAAGTCGTACGGGGTCAAGGGGGCCCCGTACGCTTTCCTCATCCCCGCGACGATCCTCTTCGCGCTGTTCTTCGCGCTGCCGATCGGGTACGCGGTCTGGCTCAGCTTCCGCAAGGTGCACGTCTCGGGCCTCGGCCTCGGGAAGGGCGCGCGGGACGAGGTCTGGGCCGGGCTGGAGAACTACACGGACGCCTTCCAGGACAGCGAGCTGCTGCACGGCGCCCTGCGCGTCCTCGGCTACGGCTGCATCGTCGTCCCCGTGATGCTGGGCCTCGCCCTGCTCTTCGCGCTGATGCTCGACAGCGACAAGGTCCGGTTCACCCCCTTCACCCGTCTCGCGATCTTCCTGCCGTACGCCATCCCCGGCGTCGTGGCGGCCATGCTGTGGGGCTTCCTGTACCTGCCGGACGTCAGCCCGTTCTACTACGTGCTGGAGAAGCTCGGCCTGCCGCAGCCGGACCTGCTCGACGGCGGTCCGCTGTATGTGGCCCTCTCCAACATCGCGGTGTGGGGCGGCACCGGCTTCAACATGATCGTCATCTACACCGCGCTCCAGGCCATCCCGGTCGAGGTGTACGAGGCGGCGAAGCTGGACGGGGCCACCCCGCTCCAGATCGCACTGCGGATCAAGATCCCGATGGTGGCGCCCTCGCTGGTGCTGACCTTCTTCTTCTCGATCATCGCCACGCTCCAGGTGTTCAACGAGCCGACCACCCTCAAACCCCTCACCAACTCGGTGTCCACGACGTGGAGCCCGTTGATGAAGGTGTACCGGGACGCGTTCGGCACCAACGACATCTACGCGGCGGCCGCCCAGGCCGTGATCATCGCGCTCGCCACACTGCTGCTCTCCTTCGGGTTCCTGCGGGCCGCGAACCGTCGTCAGAAGCAGGAGGCAGCACGATGAGTTCTCTTGCCGTCCGCAAGAGCGAGCCGGCGGCCGGCACCACGCCGGGTGCCGCCCAGGGGCCGCCGCTGCGCCGCCGGATCTCGCTCGTCCCGACCGTCACCCTGCTGATCGGCGCGCTGTACACGCTGCTGCCGGTGGCCTGGGTGGTCATCGCGTCCACCAAGTCGGGCAAGGAGCTGTTCTCCACCTTCACCTTCCTGCCGGGCACCGGGTTCGTCGACAACCTCAAGGACCTCAACGCCTACCGCGACGGCGTCTACTGGGAGTGGATGGGCAACTCGGCCTTCTACGCCGGGTTCGGCGCCCTGCTGTCGACGGTCGTGTCGGCGTTCAGCGGCTACGCGCTGGCGACGTACCGCTTCCGGGGCCGCGAGACGATGTTCAACGTCCTGCTGGCCGGTGTGCTGATGCCGCCGATCATCCTGGCCGTTCCGCAGTACCTGCTGATGGCCCAGGCGAACCTGACGGACTCCTACCTGTCCGTGCTGCTGCCGCAGATCCTCTCGCCGTACGGCGTCTATCTCGCCCGTATCTACGCCGCCGCGGCCGTGCCCGCCGACGTGGTCGAGGCCGGACGGATGGACGGGGCGAGCGAGTGGCGGATCTTCACCCGGGTCGCGCTGCCGATGATGGTGCCCGGCATGGTGACGGTGTTCCTGTTCCAGTTCGTGGCCATCTGGAACAACTTCCTCCTCCCGTACATCATGCTGAGCGACGACGAGAAGTTCCCGATCACGCTCGGTCTGTACACGCTCCTGGAGCAGGGCGCCAACACCCCGGCCCTGTACACCCTGGTGATCACCGGCGCGTTCCTCGCGGTGCTCCCGCTGATCGCTCTGTTCCTGGTCATCCAGCGGTTCTGGAGCCTTGATCTGCTGTCCGGGGCCGTAAAGTCATGACCATGAACAATGCGGGGGGTCGGCGCAAACCGCCGACGATCCACGACGTGGCGCGCGAGGCGGGGGTCTCACGAGGCACCGTCTCGCGGGTGCTCAACGGCGGGCACTACGTCAGCCCGACCGCGCAGGAAGCGGTCAACGCCGCGATCAAGAAGACGGGTTACGTCGTCAACCGGCACGCCCGGTCACTGATCACGGGACGTTCGGACTCCATCGGCTTCCTGCTGACGGAACCCCAGGAGAGGTTCTTCGAGGACCCCAACTTCAACGTCCTGCTGCGGGGCTGCACCCAGGCGCTCGCCGCGCACGACATCCCGCTGCTGCTGATGCTGGCGGGCACCCAGGACGAACGGCGGCGCATAACGCGGTACATCACGGCGGGGCACGTCGACGGGGTGCTCCTGGTCTCCAGCCACTCCGGGGACCCGGTCGCGGAGGAACTGCGCGAGGCCGGCGTACCGCTGGTCGCGTGCGGCAAGCCGATCGGCCTGGGTTCCAAGGTGAGTTACGTGGCGGCCGACGACCGCGACGGCGCCCGGGACATGGTGCGCCATCTGCTGTCGCTGGGGCGCCGCCGGGTCGGCGTGGTGACGGGCCCGCTGGACACCCCCGGTGGTGTCGAGCGGCTCGCGGGGTACCGGGAGGTGCTCTTCGAGGCGGGCATCGAGTACGACGAGCGGCTCGTCGTCTCCGGCGACTACAGCCGCGCCAGCGGTGAGGCGGGCGCCGAGCGGCTGCTCGCGCAGGTACCCGACCTGGACGCGGTGTTCGTCGCGTCCGACCTGATGGCACAGGGCGTGCTCGGCGCGCTGGAGCGGGCGGGCCGTCGGGTGCCGCAGGACGTCGCGGTCGGCGGCTTCGACGACTCGCCCGCCGCGCTGGCCGCCCGGCCCGAGCTCACCACCATCCGGCAGCCCTGGGACCGGATCAGCGCGGAGATGGTCCGCGTGCTGCTGGCCCAGATAGGCGGCGAGGACCCGGCCGCGGTGATCCTGCCGACGGAGCTGGTGCGACGCGAGTCGACCTGACGGGTCTCCCCCGCCGAGCGGATGATCTCGACGAAGGGCGCACTGCCCGGCTGCTCAGCCGGGCAGCGCGCCCTTCGTCGTCCCCGCGGGCGGGCGTGGTCCAAGCGGTCAGGATCGGAGAAGCGGCATCCCGCCCCCCGGCCTACGGTGAAACCACCGAAGCAGAACCCCACG
>JABFXD010000054.1 GCA_013361925.1 Streptomyces sp.
GGCGTCGGTAACGGGGGGTGTGGGGCGGGCGTAGCTTAGGGGTATGTCGAAGTACGGATCGTTTCCTGGTAGTCGGCCGCGGCGGTTGCGGACCTCGCCCGTCATGCGGCGGATGGTTGCCGAGACTCGGCTGCATCCCGCTGACTTCATTCTTCCCGCCTTCGTGCGGGAGGGGGTCAGTGAGCCGGTGCCTATTTCTGCCATGCCGGGCGTTGTCCAGCACACTCGGGACAGTCTGAAGAAGGCCGCCGCGGAGGCTGTTGCCGCCGGGATCTCCGGGATCATGCTGTTCGGGGTGCCGGAGGAGAGCAAGAAGGACGCTCTGGGGACGCCGGGGACCGATCCTGACGGGATTCTGCAGGTCGCGCTGCGCGATGTGCGGGCCGAGGTCGGTGACGAGCTGCTGGTGATGTCCGACGTGTGTCTCGACGAGACGATCGATCACGGGCATTGCGGGGTGCTCGACAGTGAAGGGCGGGTCGACAACGACGCCACCCTTGAGCGGTACGCCGAGATGGCTCAGGTGCAGGCCGACGCCGGGGCGCATGTGGTCGGGCCCAGCGGGATGATGGACGGGCAGATCGGGGTCATCCGGGATGCCCTTGATCAGATCGGGCGGGAGGACGTGGCGATCCTGGCGTACACCGCCAAGTACGCCTCCGCCTTCTACGGGCCGTTCCGGGAGGCCGTCGGGTCTTCGCTGAAGGGGGACCGCAAGACCTACCAGCAGGACCCCGCCAACGCGCGGGAGTCGCTGCGGGAGTTGGCCCTCGATCTGGAGGAGGGGGCCGACATGGTGATGGTCAAGCCGGCCGGGCCCTACCTCGACATCCTGGCCAAGGTCGCGGACTCCGTGGACGTTCCCGTCGCCGCCTACCAGATCTCCGGCGAGTACTCGATGATCGAGGCCGCCGCCGAGAAGGGGTGGATCGACCGGGAGCGGGCCATTCTCGAGACCCTCACGGGTATCAAGCGCGCCGGGGCGCAGAACATCCTCACCTACTGGGCGGTCGAGGCCGCCCGGATGCTCTGACACGATGTTCTGACCTGGAAGAACAGTCCGTTCCTGGTAAGTGGGAACGGGACGACACGGGGGTGGAGAACGGTGACCGACGGCTCTGCCGCGGATGCTTTCGCCGAGTTTCTGCGGGAGTTGAAGGACCGCTCCGGGCTCAGCTACGGCGTGCTCGCCAAGCGGCTGCACATGAGTACGTCGACGCTGCACCGCTACTGCAACGGCGATGCCGTACCGACCGACTACGCGCCGGTCGAGCGGCTGGCGCGGCTGTGCAAGGCGTCGCCCGACGAGCTCGTCGAGCTGCACCGGCGGTGGGTGCTGGCGGATGCGGGGAGAGGGAAGAAGGGGGCGGCTCCAGCGCCGACGTCAACGGCCCAGGCCGCGACGGCAGTTGTGCCTGAGGTGGGGCAGGCACCTGAAGAGCTTGACGTGTCCGAGGTGTCCGACGCGTCCGAGGCGCGCCCTCGTCGGCGCCGTCGTACGGCCCTCGTCGCCGCGATCGCTGTCGCCGGTGTGCTCGGTGCCGTCGGGCTTGCCCTGGGGTTGCCCTCGGGTGGGGACGACGACCGGGGTGAGCGGCCCGCCGGGTCCGTGTCCGTGGCCGGTGACGACGGGGCGGGGAAGGGCGGGTCCGCGTCGCCTTCCCCCTCGAAGGCCTCGCCGTCCGTCTCGCCCACGGCCACCGCGAAGGACAAGGGGAAGGAAGAGAGCGTCGGTTCGCGGGCGAGTTCGGTGCCCTCCGTCTCCTCCGGCGCCGATTCCGCCACCGGCACTCCGCTGACCGTCTCGGTCGCCCCCTACTCCTGGGAGAGCCCCTGCGCCCAGCGTTATCTCATCGACAAGCCGCCCGGCGAGGTGCCTCCGCCGCCGATCGAGCAGGACGCGGCGGCGTGGGTGGCGGCCACGGGGGCGGTGTCCTCGGGGGAGCAGTATGTGACGCTCACCGTGCAGGGCACCGGCGCGGAGACGGTGGTCGTCAAGGATCTGACCGTGCACATGGCCGGCAAGCGGTCGCCGGTCGCCTGGAACGACTACGCGATGGGATATCCGGGCGTGGGCTGCGGCGGCAATGTGCCGACCCGGTCCTTCACCGTGGCCCTCGACGCGACACGGCCCGCGGTCGTGCCCGAGTCGGGGCACCGGGACTTCCCGTTCAAGGTGAGCGAGTCGGACCCCGAGGTCTACTACATCCGGGCCGACGCCTCCGCGTACGACGTCAGTTGGTATCTGGAGCTGGACTGGTCCAGCGGTTCGCGCAGCGGCACGCTGCGGATCGACGACGGGGGCGAGCCCTTCCGGACCAGTGGCAACAACGGGCGGCCCGCCTACGAGTTCCCGCTCGGAGGGGAGGCCTGGGAGGCCGGCGACGGGTCGTCGTAGGTCAGGGAGGTCGACGAGGACGGGCCCTCGTCGCGCAGGCCCTCGCCGTCCTCGCACGCCGTGAGGGTGAACGCGGCGACCACGACCGTCAGCGCGGCGAGCAGCCGGGCGGGGCGGGCGGTGGGTGCGGACCTGGGCATGGCGCGGCCCTTTCGGGTGGGGGAGTTCGGCAGTTCGGCAGTTCGGCAGGGCCCAGCTTGGGGGGCCGCGCGGGGCCGAGGCCAGGGTTGGCGGGGGATTCGGGACGTCAGAGTGGTGGGACGGGCGCTGACCTGCGGTTTCGTTGCGTCCCAGGTGGGTGGCACGGGACGGTACCGGATCCTGGAAATCTGCTTGTAGAGGGCAGGTAATTGTCTAGGGTGCTCCGCATGACCCTTACGAGCGCTCCCGCAGCATCCGCAGACGTCCTCGCCCCCGTGCCGCCGCTCGCCGCGCGGGCCCGGTCGATCGGTGGTTCTCCGGTACGGGACATCCTCGCCGTCACCGCACGGCCCGAGGTCATCAACTTCGCGGGCGGGCTCCCGGCCCCCGAACTCTTCGACGCCGCCGGTGTCGCCGCCGCCTTCCGGGCCGTCCTGGAGGAGGCGCCCGCGCAGGCCCTGCAGTACTCCACGACGGAGGGCGAGCCGACGCTGCGGGCCGCGCTCGCCGCGCGGATGTCGGTGCGCGGGTTGCCCACCGACGCCGACGACGTGCTGGTCACCACCGGCTCCCAGCAGGCCCTGTCCCTGCTCGCGACCGCCCTCGTGGAGCCCGGCGACACGGTCCTGGTCGAAGAGCCCTGCTATCTGGCGGCACTTCAGGTGTTCGGGTTCGCCGGGGCGCGGGTCCTCGGGGTGCCCGGGGACGCGGACGGCCCGGACCCGGTGGCGCTCGCCGAACTCGTCGTACGCGAACGGCCGAAGCTGCTCTACACCGTGCCCACCTTCCAGAACCCCACCGGCCGGACCGTCTCCGCGGAGCGGCGGGCCGCGGTCGCCTCCGTCGCCGCGCGGCACGGGCTGTGGATCGTCGAGGACGACCCGTACGGTGAGCTGCGCTTCGAGGGGGAGCGGGTGCCGTGGATCGCCGCGCACGCGGAGGCCGCCGACCGGACCGTGCTGCTCGGGTCCTTCTCCAAGGTCATGGCGCCGGGGCTGCGGCTGGGATGGCTGCGGGCGCCGGCGGCGCTGCGGCGGGCCTGTGTCGTCGCCAAGCAGGCCGCCGATCTGCACACTCCGACCGTCAACCAGCTCGCCGCCGCACGGTACTTGGCGGACCGGGACCTCGACGCGCATGTGGCGCGGGTCGCGGCCGTCTACGGCGAGCGGCGGGACGCGATGCTCGCCGGGCTGGCGGAGGCCCTGCCGGAGGGCTCGACCTGGAAGCGGCCCGAGGGCGGCATGTTCCTGTGGGCGCGGCTGCCTTCGTCGTACGACACCACGGCCCTGTTGCCCGGGGTGGTGCGGCATGACGTCGCGTATGTGCCGGGCGCGCCGTTCTATGCCGGGGAGCCGGACCGGGCCACCCTGCGGCTGTGCTTCGTGACCGAGACGCCGGAACGGATCGGGGAGGGGCTGCGGCGGCTGGGGGAGGGGCTCAGGGGCTGAGGGTCAGTCGGTCAGTCCCACCAGAAGTGCCACGTGGGTTGGTTGAGCAACTGCCGCTCGGCGTAGGCCTGAAGGGTGCCGGCGCCCTGCCAGATGTTGTCCGGGCAGAACGCGAAGTGCTCGGCGGCCACGGCGAGTGCGTCGTCGAGGGTCGTGGGCGGGGCGGCGACGGACACCAGCAGCTGGTCGAAGCCGAGCGCTACGACCCGGATGCCGAAGCGGTCCTCCCAGGAGCGGAGGATCGCGCTCAGGCGGGCCGTGTCGTTCGCGTAGTTCACCGCGCCCGTCCAGCCGATCGCCGTCGGGATGTCCGCGCTGCGGCGGGCCGGGACCAGGGCGAGACGGGGGTCCTTGAGCAGGCCTGTGCCGGCCGACAGCGAGTCGGCGACGTCGGCGGCCACGGCATCGGGGACGCCCTGCGACGCGAGCGGGGCCGCCGGACCGGGCCAGTCGCCGGCCTCGCCCGCGCAGCACTCCTCCCAGAAGTCCGACAGGATCTCCTCGGGGTCGTGATCCCCGGGGTACGACATCTCCTCGGGCTCCAACTCCCATTCCTCCGGCCCGCCGTGGCCCGCGCCGACGTCGATGAGGACGGGGAGAAGACCGACCGCGCGCGGCGCCTGCTGGTACGTCGTCCAGTCACCGGGCTGCGCGGGGGCGTCCGCGAGCCACAGCGTGGTGCCGAGCAACGTTCCCGGCGGCAGCCCGAGTTCGAGCGAGTCCAGCGTGGGCAGCGGGTTGGGCAGGCTAGCCATCAGGCGGTCAGAGGCGCTCGGGGGTGCGGATGCCCAGGAGGGCCATGCCCTGGTGGAGGGTGCGGGCGGTGAGGTCGCAGAGGAAGAGGCGGTTCTGCTTCTGCTCCTCCGTGTCGGCCTTCAGCACCGGGCACTTGTCGTAGAACGACGTGTACAGCGATGCCAGCTGGTAGAGGTAGGCCGCCAGCTTGTGCGGGGCGTACTCCGCCGCCGCCTCGAAGACCGTGTCACCGAACGCGTCCAGGTGCAGGCCCAACGCCCGCTCCGCCGCGTGCAGTTCGAGCTCCGGGTGCGCGGCGGGCGCCACGGCGTCCGCCTTGCGCAGGATCGACTGGATACGGGCGTACGCGTACTGGATGTACACCGACGTGTCGCCGTTCAGCGACACCATCTGGTCCAGGTCGAACTTGTAGTCCCGGTTCGCCGACGTCGACAGGTCCGCGTACTTCACGGCACCGATGCCGACCTGTGCCGCCCGCTCCTGGATCTCGGCCTCGCTGAGGTCCAGCGCCTTCTCCCGGACCACCTCGGCGGCCCGCTGCGCCGCCTCGTCCAGCAGGTCCTCCAGCTTGACCGTCTCGCCCTCACGTGTCTTGAACGGCTTGCCGTCCGCGCCCAGTACCGTGCCGTAGCCCATGTTGTGCGCGGTGACCTCGTCGGTCAGCCAGCCCGCCCGGCGGGCCGCCTCGAAGACCATCTTGAAGTGGAGCGACTGACGTACGTCCACGACGTAGATCAGGGACGTGGCGTGCAGGTCCTGGACCCGGTTGCGGATCGCCGTCAGGTCGGAGGCCGCGTAGCCGAAGCCGCCGTCCGCCTTCTGCACGATCAGCGGGACCGGCTTGTCGTCCTTGCCGCGGATCTCGTCGAAGAACACGACGAGCGCGCCCTCGGAGCGGACCGCGACGCCCATCTCCTCCAGGAGGCGGGCGGTCTCCGGCATGCCGTCGTTGTACGCCGACTCACCGACGATCTCGTCGTCCCGGATCTCCATGTCGAGCTTCTCGAAGACGGAGTAGAAGTAGACCTTCGACTCGTCCACGAACCGCTGCCAGAGGTCGAGCGTCTCCTTGTCGCCGGACTGGAGGGCGACGACCCTCTTGCGTGCCCGCTCCTTGAAGGCCTCGTCCGTGTCGAAGACCGCGCGGGACGCCTTGTAGACCCGGTTCAGGTTCGACATGGCCTGCTCGCCGTCCGTGTCGGTCTCCGCGGCGAGTTCTGCCGGGTTCTCGATCAGGTACTGGATGAGCATGCCGAACTGGGTGCCCCAGTCGCCGATGTGGTGCCGGCCGATCGTCTGCTCGCCGGTGAAGTCGAGCATGCCGCGCAGGGCGTCGCCGATCACCGCGGAGCGCAGGTGGCCGACGTGCATCTCCTTGGCCACGTT
>JABFXD010000311.1 GCA_013361925.1 Streptomyces sp.
CTCTTCGCGCAGGTCCTCGGCGAGGACCCGGACCACGTTGAGATGCAGCCGCAGCCGGGCCGCGAGTTCCGCGATGGACTGCGGCCGACGGCAGGCGGCGACGATGTCGTGCTGCTCGAAGGAGAGCCCGTCGAGCGCGCCGAGCCCCTCGACGGTGGCCACCACCTGGGTCTCGACGGGCATCGACCGACCGGTCGGACCGGCCGCCACCCGGCCCGCGGTGACCAGGAACGGCCGTACGGCGGGGGCGGGACCGACCGGGTCGCCGCCCGGCGCAGAGGAGCCCGCCTCCGGGGCGCCCGCGGCCGGGATGCCCGGGGCTGGTGAGCCGTCCGCCATGGGGTGTCCGTCCGTCCGGGGCTACAGGGCCGACGGGGAGCCGACGCTGTTCTTCAGCGCGAGCACCAGCTGAGGGCTGAGCGCGGTTCCCGCCCGGTTGGCGAACACCGTCATCTCGTAGGCGATGTTGCCGAGCTTGGCCTCCTTGTCGGTGACGACGCCGAGGACGGCGCCGCTGCCGATCGCGGAGACCAGGACATGGCCGCCCTCCAGGTCGATGATGACCTTGTTGAGGCCGCCGAGACCGTAGTTGCCGGAGGCGCCCGCCGCCAGGCTGGTGATGCCGGAGACGATCGCGGCGAGGCGCTCGGAGTCGGCGTGCTCACGCAGTTCGGAGACCGCGATGAGCAGCCCGTCCGAGGAGACGGCTATGGCGTCGACGACGCCCGCGGTCTCGGTGGCGAAACGATTCAACAGCCAGGTGAAGTCGGCTGCGGCGGCCTGCAGTTCGGCCGGGGTCGGCTCACTCACTGCTCCGCTCCTTCCGGGAGGTGGTTCTGGTCTTGCTTGCGGGGGGTCGGGTAAGGGGTGGATCCCGTGTCGCCGCCGGTGTCGCGGTGGGCGCGCTCCACGGCGGCCTCGAACTCGTCGAGGGCGGAGCGGACGGCCTCCGCGTCGGCGGGACGGGCTTCCTGGCGTACGACCGGCTGGGCGGCCGGGCCGGGGGTGGTGGCGTGGAGCGTGGCACCGCGGACGCGGCGGCGCAGCGGACGGGAGGTGCCGGGGGAGTCGGCGGTCTGCGCGGTGGTCGGTTCGCCGCTGCGGGCCTTCGGGATGACGACGGCCTGTTCGGCGGTCTCCCGGCGGGGGATCCGGCGCGGGAGCGGCCCCGTGGGGTCGTCCGACGCGGGCCGCGGGCCGGCGTCGGTGTGCTCGGCGGCCGGGGTCGTCGGCGTCGGCGCCTCCACGACGGCCGCCGGCAGCAGCAGGGACGACGGCAGGGTCACCTCGGCCGTGACACCGCCGCCCGCGGTGCGGGTCAGGGCGACGGAGATCTCCCAGCGCCGGGCCAGCGTGCCGACCACGAACAGACCGAGCACCTTGGTGGGCACGAGGTCGAGGCGTTCGCGGCGCACCAGGCGGGCGTTCTCCTCGGCGAGCCGCTCGGCGCTCATGCCCAGGCCGTGGTCGGCGACCACGATCACCGCGCCGTCGGCCGCGTTCTGCACGGTCACCTCGACCGGGCTGCCCTCGGGCGAGAACGACACCGCGTTCTCGACGAGTTCGGCCACCATCAGGGTCAGGTCGCCGATGACGTCCGGCTCGACCAGGACCTCGCTGCGGGCCTGCAACTGCACCCGCCGGAAGCCCTCGATCTGTCCCAGCGCGGCCCGTACGACGTTGGTGAGCGCGGCCGGGCCGGAGCCGAGGCCGGTCTCGCGGATGCCGGCGAGCAGCATCAGGCTGTCGGCGTTGCGGCGCAGGCGGACCGCGATGTGGTCGATGCTGTAGAGGCGTTCGAGCAGCTCGGGGTCGGTCTCGCCGCGCTCCACGGCGTCGATCAGCGCCAGCTGCCGGGAGGTCAGGTTGCTGACCCGGCGGCCGACGTTGCCGAACATCTCGGCGACGTTGCGGCGGCTGAGCACCTGGCGCTGGAGCAGGGCGACCGCGGTGGTCTGCACATGGTTGAAGGCCTCGGCGAGCTCGCCGATCTCGTCGCGCGCGGTGACCGGCATCGCGCCCAGCCGCGGCGGCCCCTCGTCCTCGCCGTCGTCGTCCGCCACCCGGGCCAGCTCGCGCTCGGCGACCTCGGCGACCTGCTGGGCGGCGCCGGTCAGCGCCTGCACCGGGCGGACCACGGAGCGCCGTACCGCCACGGAGAACGCGAACCACAGCACGAACCCGAGCAGGGCGAGGCCCAGCAGCAGGACCGCGTTGCGCAGGGCCTCGTCGGAGGCGCGGTCGGCGCGGTCGGCGATCTGGTCGATGAGGCTCGCGGTGATACCGAGCCGGATGCTCGCCTGCTTGCGGTACGACGGGTAGGAGTCGAGCGCCTTCTGGAAGGCCGCGTGCACCGCGGCGGGCGAGTCGGCCTGCAGGGAGCTCGGGTCGATCTGGAGTTCGGCGTACTGCCGGTCGATGACGCCCTGGGCGCTGTTGTGCGCGATCCCCGCGAGCTGCTCGGTCTGCTCCTCGGTGGCGAACCGGGCGAAGCGGTCGGTCTGGTGGGTGTACTCGTCGTGGGAGCCGACGGCGCCGATGAACTCGATGAGCGCGTTGGAGTCGCCGGTCGTCGCGGAGAAGACGCCGGTCTCGAAGGCGCTGTGGGCGGCGTCGGCGCGCAGCAGCGAGTCGAGGAGGTTGCCGGTGAAGGTGGCCGAGAGCGCGGAGTTGCGGTCCAGGCCGAGGCCGTCGATGACGCCCTTGGCGGCGCTGGTGTAGGCCGGGTCGATGTTGTCGGCGGGCAGATAGGCCTGCTCGACGGTGTCGCGCAGGCTCTCCAGGCCGCTGATCTCCTTGAGCGCCTGGGCCTCTTCGGCCGGCAGCCGGTCGCCGAAGGTCCTGCCGACCTTCTTGACCTGCTGGTCCACGGCGAGCTGGGCGTCGCGGTAGGCGTCCTGCGAGGGCGTGCCGCCGTCGTTGGTGGACTCGTGCCGCACCGAGAGCAGGATGGCCTGCTGGTGTTCGGCCTCCAGGCGGTCCACCAGCGTCGCGACCTCGGTGCTGTCACGGACGAGCCGGGCCGCGTCCGCCGCCTCGGAGGACCGGCCGACCTGGTCGCTGATGAGGTAGGCGAGCAGGATCGCGACCACGGTCAGCGGCACACCGACCAGGAGGTTGAGCTTGCGCCTGAACGTCCAGCGGTCGGCGGCATCCCGTATGGACAACAGGCCTCCTTCATGTCCGATTCTGATCGCTTCCGGGCGGAGACTATCGCCTCTTGGGGATGTGGATCATGTAACCGTAAGTCAAGAATCCATTACAAGCTGGGCGTGCCGCCTTGCGGATTGATTTACTCGGTGTTCACAACGGGCAATGCATCGACGCCAATTGGTGACCAGGCTGCTCTTGACTGATCAAGAACTGGCTGGATTGGATCAGTACACGTATTTGTCCCGCACCAACTGCCTGTGCCCATCAGCCCACACAGCCCGGAACGGCAATCGTGACTCCCAACGCCCCACGCAGCAGGTCCCTCCGGAAGCATCCCGGCGCGATGGCCATCGCGCTCGCCGCCTCGGCGGCCCTGCTGGCCGGATGTGGCTCCGACGACGGTTCAGACCCTCTGGCCGAGGACACCGGCAAGGCGGCGAGCGGCGACACCGTCGTCGTCGGCTCCAACAACTTCGCCGAGAGCATCCTGCTCGCCGACATCTACGGCGAGGCCCTGAAGGCCAAGGGCATCAAGGTCACCTACAAGCCCAACGTCGGCTCCCGCGAGGTGACGTACGGGCTGCTGAAGAACGGCTCCATCACCGTCCTGCCCGAGTACAACGGCTCGCTGCTGGCGTACCTGGACGCCAAGGCGGAGCAGAAGTCGGCCGACGAGGTCAACGCGACCGTCAAGACCAAGCTCGACAGCAAGCTGACGCTGCTGGAGTCCTCGCCCGCCGAGGACAAGGACTCCGTCAGCATCAACGCGGAGACCGCCAAGAAGTACAGCCTCACCGGCGAGTCCACCCTCGCGGACCTCAAGGACGCGGCGCCGGACCTGGTGATCGGCGGCTCGCCCGAGTTCCAGACCCGGCAGCAGGGCCTCAAGGGCCTGGAGTCGGTGTACGGCCTGAAGTTCAAGTCCTTCAAGGCGCTCGACGCGGGCGGTCCGCTGACCGTGGCGGCGCTCAAGAAGAACACCGTGCAGGCCGCGGACATCTTCACCACGGACCCGAACATCACCAAGGAGAAGTTCGTCGCCCTCCAGGACCCGGAGAACCTCTTCGGGTTCGCGAACGTGACCCCGCTGGTCTACAAGAGCGGGCTCTCCCAGGAGGGCGTGGACGCCCTCAACGCGGTCTCGGCGAAGTTGGACACCAAGACCCTCCTGGACCTGGACTCCCAGGTCCAGCTGGACAACAAGGACCCGCTGGACGTCGCGAAGGCCTGGCTGAAGACGGCCGGCCTGACCTCCTGACGCACACGACGACTCCCGGCCGCTGACGCGCATCTCGCGTCAGCGGCCGGAGTGTTGCCGTGGGGGGATGCTCAGTAGCCGACGTAGAACGTCGCGTCCTGCTGCTCGGTGCTGGTGGAGATCGGGTCGATGCGCAGCACGTAGTTGGAGTGCCGGATGTAGCGGGTCGGGTTGTTGTACGAACGGAACGACGACCACGAGGAGTTGGCGAGGCCGGCGGTCCGGTGGAAGGTCGCGTCGGCGGCGAACGTCGACGTGCCGTCGTTGGCGTCCAGCTGCAACGCGTAGTTGTAGTGCCGCAGATAGCGGGTCGGGTAGTTCACCGACTGGAAGGACACCCCGGACGAGTCGGCGAGGCCCGGCACCAGCTTCCACTGGGAGTCCGGGTACGGGTCGAAGGCGTAGGCGTCGATCCGGCCGGCGTAGTCGGAGTGCCGGACGTAACGGTCCGGGTAGTTGTAGGACTTGAGCCGGTTCCAGGCCGGCGTGCCCCACTTGGCGATCAGGTTGCCGTACTCGGTCGAGGTGATCGGGTGGATCGTCAGGTGCTTGGAGTTGAGCGGCTGGGTGTAGAGCTTCTGGTCGAGGGCGGTCCAGGTGCCGGCGGCCAGACTGCTGGTCTGCCAGGCGTAGAAGACGCCGTTCGGGGACCAGGTGTCACCCCACAGGTACCAAGTGGTGCTCGACGTCAGGGACTTGACCAGTGTCGGCGCCTCGGTGCCGCCGTGCGAGACCGCCGTGCTGAACTCGGTGAAGCTGCCCGGGTTCAGTGAGGTCGAACGGGCGCCCACCAGTGTGGAGTTCTTCTTGAAGTACAGGTAGTTGTAGCCGCCCACGCCGACCGCCATGTCGCCGTCGATGACGTCGTAGCCCGGGTCGAAGAAGACCTGGGGGCTGCCCGCGGTCACGAAGTCGCTCGTGTAGTTCACCATGATGACGTTGTGGCCGCTGGAGTTGACGGCCGAGTAGATGACCGCGTACTGCCCCCGCCCCGCGTCCCAGAACGCCTCCGGCGCCCAGCTGTGGGTGTTCATGTCGTGCAGCTTGACGCGCCGGTAGCCGGTGAAGGTGCGCAGGTCGGTGGAGTCCCAGACATGGATGTACTGGCTGACGTACGTCCAGTCGGTGCCGTACAGGTCGGTGGCGAGCACCACGAACGTGCCGTCCTGCTTGCGCAGGATGAACGGGTCGCGCAGTCCGCCCGAGCCGGCGGTCGGGGTGGCGACGGGGGCGTTCTGGTTGAGCGGGGTCCACTGCAGACCGTCGGTGCTGACGGCCAGGTGCAGGCCGTAGTTGGCGGCCAGCATGTCCGGCGACTCGGTGAAGTACCCCATGACGTACGCCGAGTCGGCGGCGTGCGCGGTCCCGGCGCCGAGCGCCAGCGCACCGGTCGCGGCGAGCGGCGCGGTTGCCGCCATGCCGAGGAGGCGGCGGCGGGAGAGACGGGGGCCGGAGGGGAGAGGAGCGGGGGGCGGCTCTGCGGGCATGGAGCTCTCCAGATGGTCGATATATCGAACTCGGTTCGATGAGGCGAATGGAAAGTAGAGGGACGTGAGTTGCCCGTCAATCACTCCGGCACGGATGGCGGATTTCCGCCGACGACCTATGAGGACGCTGTGTCCCCGACCGCCGACGCGATCAGCAGATCGAGCAGGGCGATCAGCACATCCCGCGACGACTCCCGCTCCCGCGCG
>JABFXD010000949.1 GCA_013361925.1 Streptomyces sp.
GCGGCGAGCGGGAGGACGGTCAGGACGGCGAGGGTGATTCGCTGTGTGTCCATGCCGCTGGGACGGGTGGGGCGGGAGGCCGGTTCCCCGGTCAGCCCATCAGAGGGAGCAGACCGGCCAGGTCCGCCCGCTCCCCGCTCGCGCTCACCTTCGCCTCCTCGACGGCTTCCTTCCAGGTCAGCCGCCCGGTCGCGAGCCGGATCCAGGTCAGGGGGTCGGTCTCGACGACGTTGGGCGGGGTGCCGCGGGTGTGCCGGGGCCCCTCGACGCACTGGACCACCGCGAACGGTGGCACCCGCACCTCGGTCGAGCCGCCGGGGGCCTTCGTGGCGAGGGCGTCGGCGAGGAGCCGGGTGCAGGCGGCCAGGGCCTGGCGGTCGTACGGGATGTCGAGGCCGGGGACGGCGGCGTTCAGGTCGTCGGTGTGGACGACGAGTTCGACGGTCCGGGTGACCAGGTAGTCGGCGAGGGTCATGGCGCCGGTGCGGCTGCCGATGAGGCGGTCGTCGGGAGCCCGGTCGAGGCTCTCGGTGAAGCGTTCCCCGGTGCGGGCGTAGAGGGCGTCGAGATCGGGGTGGGCGGCGGCGAGCTCCTGGGTGCCGTCCGAGATGTCCTCTGCGCGGCCGGCGGTGGTGGCGGGCCAGTCCAGGAGGGCGAGCGTGCGCTTCGGTGGCTCCTCGGCCTCCAGGGCACGGCTGATGGCTCCGACGGCCATGGTGACGTGGGCGGCGAGGTCGCGGACGGTCCAGTCGCCGAGCCGGGTGGGGGCGGCGAGCTGTTCCGGGGTGAGGGTGCCGACGGCTTGGCGTACGTGCCCGAACTGGGTGAGCACCGCGGTGCGGATCCTGGCGGGGTCGTAGCTGCGGGTGCGCTTCTTGGCCGGTGGCATGAGGGCCAGCCTAGGCCTGTCGGACGGCGTACCCGGCGAAACCGCCCTCCACCAACGCGAAGGCCCGCTCGGCTCGTTCGGCGGCGTCGGCGGCGACCTCCTCGACGCTCTCGCCGGCGTCGATGCGCAGATGGTGCTCCTCGACCAGGACCTGGCGGACGGTGGTGAGCGTGGCGGCCACGATCAGCGACGAGGTGCGTTCACCGGTCTCCTCGATGAGCAGGTCGGCGAGTTCGCGGGCGCCCTTCTCAGCCGTCAGATAGGCCCTCTCGCGGAGCACCGGCGTCGCCAGGATGACCGAGCGGATGCGGCGGGCGAAGGGCTCGGCGTTGAGGCCGACCGAGGGGTCGCGGGCCTCGATCATCTCCAGGAACTGCCGGCGTACGGCCTCCGGCGCGGACTCGCCGGGCAGGCGCTCGCGCACCGCGCGCGCCGGGTCGGAGAAGTGCTCCTCCATCGGCTTGAAGACCAAGTCCTCTTTCGTACCGAAGTAGTTGAAGACGGTCATCTTGGAGACCTCGGAGGCGTCGGCGATCTCCTGCACGGAGACGGCGTCGAAGCCCTTCTCGTCGAACAGGGCCACCGCGGTCCGGTAGATCCGTATCGCCGTCTGCAACTTCTTGCGCTCGCGCAGCCCCATGCCCTCAGCAAAAGCCATGGCGGCACCTTACCAAGCGTCGCTGTACCCAGATGAAATTTGATCCCAGATAAAACATTGACTCGGTACACAATCCTCGGGCATGGTGCTGCCCATGACCGAAACCCAGCGCAAGATCGGCTTCCTCGTCTGCCTCGCCACGATCGTGCTGGCCGTCCTGGACATGCAGATCGTGTCCGCGGCGACCGTCCCGATCGTCCGGGACCTCGACCCCGCGCACGGCATCGACAAGATCCCGTGGCTGGTCAGCGCCTTCTCGCTGGCCTCGGCCGCGGTGCTCCCGCTCTACGGCAAGCTCTGCGACACCCTCGGCGCCAAGCAGGTCTTCCTCGGAGCGGTCGGCACCTTCCTGTTCGGCTCGGCGCTGTGCGGCGCCGCCCAGTCGATCGGCCAGCTGATCGCCGCCCGGGCGGTCCAGGGCATCGGCGCCGGCGGTCTGATGAGCGTGACGATGGTGGTGATCGCCCAGCTCAAGGGACCGGGCAAGGAGAAGGACAGCAAGGGCGCCGGCATGGGCGGCATCGTCGCGGGCGGCGGTATGGCGCTCGGCCCGTGGATCGGCGGCGTGCTCTCGGACCACGCGAGCTGGCGATGGATCTTCTACGTCAACCTGCCCATCGGCATCGCGGTCCTCGCCCTGTCCGCGCTGGTCCTGAAGCTCCCCCGGCACACGGAGAGGCACCGCATCGACTTCCCCGGCGCGGCCCTCGCCGCCGCCTTCTCCACCACGCTGCTGCTGGTCACCGAATGGGGCGGCAAGGAGTATGACTGGACGTCACCGCAGGTCATAGGGCTGGCACTGGCCTCCGCGGCCTCCCTCGCCCTCTTCCTGCGCCGCCAGGGCACCGCCGCCGAGCCGATCCTGCCGCTGTCCATGTTCCGGGTCCCGGAACTGCGCTGGGGCTTCGCCATCCAGGGGCTCGTCGGCGCGGCCATGGTCGGCTCGATGTACTACGTGATGGTCTATCTCCAGGTCGTCCGGGGCATCGCGAGCTCCTCGGCGGGGCTGTATCTCCTCCCCATGGCCATCGGTATGACCGTCGTCGGCATCGTCACCGGCAAGCTCACCGAACGCGGCTGGTCCGAGCGGACGTTCGTGGTCACGGGGTCCGCCGTCACCGCCGTGGCCTTCCTCCTCCTGGCCACCACCGGCACCGACACCTCGCTGTGGTGGCTGCGCGCCGAACTGCTCCTCGTGGGCGCCGGGTTCGGTCAGCTGATCGGCCAGCTCATCCAGCTCGTCCAGTACGCGGCACCCCGCCATCAGCTCGGGGTCGCGACGACCGCCGTCCGCTTCTTCCAGACCCTCGGCACGGCCCTGGGCGCCGCCCTGTTCGGCACCCTGATCAGCAGGCTGAGCGACGGCACGGACATGACGTCGTACGTCTCCGCCATGGACGCGGTGTTCCTGTGCGGCGCTGCACTGATGGGGCTCGGGGTGGTGCTGGCGCTGCGGCTGCCGAAGGCGGGGCCCGCGGCTTCGGAGCCCGTCCCGGCTCCCGTGCCGGTCGGGAACTGAAGTCGGCGGGTGTGATCACTCGTACGTGTGATCGGCAGCAAAAGCCGCCCCGCGCGGCCAGGCCCCGACAACACTGGCTTCCACCTGGAAGGGGGTGCACCATGACGGTTATGGCCGAGCGCATGTCTCAGATGTCGGTGGAGGAGTTCGAGCAGATCGCCCGATTCGCCGCCAAGCAGTTCGAGGGCGTCAGGTTGGAGTTCATCGACGGACGGATCGGCATCAAGGGCATGACCGACGGCAATCACAGCACGATCATCATGTGGCTGATCCGGCAGTGCATGCAGGCAAGACCCGAGCTCGACCTCAACCCCGTCGCAGGCCTCCAGGTCGATGCGTACCCGAAGGGCCGGGCCCAGCCCGATGGCGTACTCGCGCCCACAGAGCACTTTGCGGGCCAGGGGGACTGGGCCGATCCTCGCGGTGTCCTCATGACGGTGGAGGTCACCTCGTACGACTCTGACACTCACGCCCGGGACAGGGTGGAGAAGCCCATGGCCTACGCCGAAGCCCAGATCCCGGTCTATCTGCTGATCGACCGCGACAACAGCACACTCACTGTGCACAGCAATCCAGACCCCGAGCGGTCCCGATACCGAGACACCCACACAGTCGGTTTCGGTGAACAGGTGGCCCTGCCCGACCCTGTCGGCATCGTCCTCGACACCGAGATCCTCAAGCGCTACGCCGTGCGCTGACAGGCATCGACCGACGCTGCGGCCCCCGCACGGACCTGGTCCATGCGGGGGCCGCAGCCGACAACCGTCAGGCAAAAAGCCCCGGCACAGTCTCCTCGTGCGCCGTACGCAGCTCCTCCAAGGTCAGCTCGAACTCGCCCTGGAGCTCGACCGTATCCCCGTCCACGACACCGATGCGGGTGACCGGCAGGCCCCGCGCACCGCACATGTCGTTGAAGCGGACCTCCTCGGAGCGCGGCACGGCGACGACCGCGCGGCCCGCCGACTCGGAGAAGAGGAAGGTGAAGGCGTCCAGCCCGTCCGGTACGACCAGACGCGCGCCCTTCCCGCCGAGCAGCGCCGACTCCACGACCGCCTGGACCAGACCGCCGTCGGACAGGTCGTGCGCGGAGTCGATCATGCCGTCGCGGGAGGCGGAGATCAGGATCTCGGCCAGCAGCCGCTCACGCTCCAGGTCCACCTTCGGGGGCAGGCCGCCCAGGTGGTCGTGGACGACCTGCGACCACGCCGAGCCGCCGAACTCCTCACGCGTGTCGCCGAGGAGGTAGAGCAGCTGCCCCTCCTCCTGGAAGGCGACGGGCGTGCGGCGGGCGACGTCGTCGATGACGCCGAGCACCGCGACCACGGGCGTCGGGTGGATGGCGACCTCGCCGGTCTGATTGTAGAGCGAGACGTTGCCGCCGGTCACCGGGGTGCCCAACTGCTGGCAGGCGTCGGCGAGTCCACGGATGGCCTCCGCGAACTGCCACATGACTGCGGGGTCTTCGGGCGAGCCGAAGTTCAGGCAGTCCGACACCGCGAGCGGCTTGGCGCCGGTCGTCGCCACGTTGCGGTAGGCCTCCGAGAGCGCCAACTGGGCGCCCGCGTACGGGTCCAGCTTGGCGTAACGGCCGTTGCCGTCCGTCGCGATGGCGACGCCGAGGCCGGTCTCCTCGTCGATGCGGATCATGCCCGAGTCCTCGGGCTGGGCCAGCACCGTGTTGCCCTGCACGAAGTGGTCGTACTGGGACGTGATCCACTTCTTGGAGGCCTGGTTCGGGGACGACACGAGCTTCAGGACCTGCTGCTTCAGCTCGTCCGACGTCGCGGGCCGGGGCAGCTTGTTGGCGTCGTCGGCCTGGAGCTCGTCCTGCCAGGACGGGCGGGCGTACGGGCGCTCGTAGACCGGGCCGTCGTGCGCGACCGTGCGCGGGTCGACGTCGACGATCTTGCCGCCGTGCCAGTAGATCTCCAGCCGGTCGCCGTCGGTCACCTCACCGATGACGGTGGCGATGACGTCCCACTTGTCGCAGATCTCCAGGAACCGGTCGACCTTCTCCGGCTCGACGACCGCGCACATGCGTTCCTGCGACTCGCTCATGAGGATCTCCTCGGGCGAGAGCGTGGAGTCGCGCAGCGGGACGTCGTCCAGCGTGACGCGCATGCCGCCGGAGCCGTTCGAGGCGAGCTCGGACGTGGCGCAGGACAGGCCGGCCGCGCCGAGGTCCTGGATACCGACGACCAGCTTCTCCTTGAAGGCCTCCAGGGTGCACTCGATGAGGAGCTTCTCCTGGAAGGGGTCACCGACCTGGACGGCCGGACGCTTCGAGGGCTTGGCGTCGTCGAAGGTCTCGGAGGCCAGGATCGAGGCGCCGCCGATGCCGTCGCCGCCCGTGCGGGCCCCGTACAGGATGACCTTGTTGCCGGCGCCGGACGCCTTCGCGAGGTGGATGTCCTCGTGCCGCATGACGCCGATGGCACCGGCGTTGACCAGCGGGTTGCCCTGGTAGCAGGCGTCGAAGACGACCTCGCCGCCGATGTTGGGCAGGCCCAGGCAGTTGCCGTAGCCGCCGATACCGGCGACGACACCGGGCAGCACGCGCTTGGTGTCGGGGTGGTCGGCGGCACCGAAGCGCAGCGGGTCCACGACCGCGACCGGCCGCGCGCCCATCGCGATGATGTCGCGGACGATGCCGCCCACGCCCGTGGCCGCGCCCTGGTAGGGCTCGACGTAGGAGGGGTGGTTGTGCGACTCGACCTTGAAGGTGACCGCGTAGCCCTGGCCGACGTCCACGACACCGGCGTTCTCGCCGATGCCGACGAGCAGCGCGTCGGACTGCGGGGCCTTCTCGCCGAACTGGCGGAGGTGGACCTTGGAGGACTTGTAGGAGCAGTGCTCGGACCACATGACCGAGTACATGGCGAGCTCGGCACCGGTGGGCCGGCGGCCGAGGATCTCCACGACCCGCTCGTACTCGTCCTTCTTCAGACCGAGTTCGGCCCAGGGCAGCTCGACGTCGGGGGTCGCGGCCGCGTGCTCGACCGTGTCCAGAGGCGTCCGGCTCATGCGTTGACCAGCT
>JABFXD010000856.1 GCA_013361925.1 Streptomyces sp.
GAGGAGGGGCCGCCGGAGTACATCACCGAGGCGCTGGACGTGCTCGGGGTGGAGCGGATCGACCATGGGCTGCGGTGCATGGAGGATGCGGAGCTGGTGGAGCGGCTCGTGCGGGAGCGGGTGCCGCTGACCTTGTGCCCGCTGTCCAATGTGCGGCTGCGGACGGTTGATGTGCTCGCGGATCATCCGTTGCCGGCGATGTTGGACGCGGGGTTGTTGTGCACGGTGAACTCTGACGACCCCGCCTATTTCGGGGGGTACGCGGGGGACAACTTCGATGCGGTGCGCTCCGCGTTGGGGTTGGGGGAGGAGCGGTTGCGGGAGCTGGCCCGGAACTCGTTCGTGGCGAGTTTTCTTGAGCATGACGAGGAGCGGCGGGCTCGGTATCTCGCGGAGGTCGAGGCGTATCGGTTTTGATCGTCGGCTGCGGGGCGGTGGGGGCTGGTCGCGCAGTTCCCCGCGCCCCTAAAGGCCCTTTACGCAGCTGTTGCCTTGTCGTAGGACGGCGCTTCCACCGGGATCTCCACCACCGGCAGGGGGCGCCTGCCTGCGCCCAGCGCTACCGCCGTCATCGGGGCGGCGATCAGGAGGAGGCCCGCGGCCAGTACCAAGCCCATCGTTCCGAAGCCTGCCTGGGCCGACAGCAGGCTGCCTGCCAGTGGGCCCGCCGCCGTACCCAGGGACGACGCCGAGCCGACCAGGACTGCCCAGCGGCCTCGCGGGTCCAAGGAGGCGGCGAGGCCTATGACGTACGACAGGACGATCGGGTAGAGCGTGTTCCAGGCGATCTCGCCGGTCGCGAACGTGGTGAGGTCGGTCGCGGAGGCGCTCAGGGCGATGCAGGCGGCGATGAGGGCCGTGCCGGCGCCGATGGGGAGGGCCCTGCCGAGGCGGGGGCCGAGGGCGCCCGCGCCGATGACGCCGAGCAGTCCGGCGCCGAGGGCGATCGCGAAGACCGCGCCGACGGTGGCCTCGGTGAGGTGGGCCTGGTCGAGGCCGATGCGGCCGCTGACGCCCCAGAGGGAGTTCTGGGCGAGGGACCAGCACGGGAGGGTGAGGGCGAGGAGCAGTCCGGCGCGCAGGTGCGGGAGGGGGCTCTTGGGCTGGTGCCGGGTGCGGCGGGGGGCCGTGGACGCGGGGAGGCGCGCGGTCAGGGGCCAGACCGCCAGTGCGGTGAGGGCGATCGCCGCCAGGGGCTGGCCGTGGCCCGGGCCGAGGTGCGGGACCGTCAGATAGACGGCGCCGGCGAGCGCGGAGACGCCCAGCAGGCCGAACGTGGTGGTGCGGTGCGGGTCGGGCTGGGCGGCGATCCCGGTGGCGGCCACCGCGGTCGCCGTACCGGAGCCGAAGCCGCCGGCCAGGACGCCCGAGATGACGGCGGGGACGGTGTGGGTGAGGGCGGCGCCGCCGTAGCCGAGGACGGCGAGCACGAGGCCGATCCGGGCGAGGAGGCGGGGGCCGACGCGGTCGACGCGGGAGGCGAGCAGGAAGCCCGCCGCGGCCGAACTCAGCAGCAGCGCACTGCCGACGGCGCCCGCCTGGGTGGCGGAGAGGGGAAGTCCCGAGTCGAGCCTGCCGACGGTGGTCGGGAGGAGGTACGGGGCGAGGTACCCGGCCGTGAAAAGGGCGACGAGGGGCCAGGGCGTGGTGGAGCGAGGGGCGGACACGGGCGTTCCCAGGGCATGCGGAAGGAGCGGTTCAGGAAAGGGGGTTGGGCGACGACCGTCGACGGACAGGAACGCGCGGGCAATTTGTATCAAGCACGCGGTTCGAGAAGAAGAGTGGGGGGTGTGATGTGGGGCACTTTGTGTTTGGAGCGGGGGAGGGCGGGTAGCCGAGCCGGTTTCTGCGGCTCAGCGCCAGTGGACCGCCGCACCGCTCGCCGCCGGTACCGTCGCCTCGATCTTGGCCCTGACCTCCCGCATCACCACGACGATCCGCTCCTCGTGCGACGGCGTCAGGCGGGCCACCGGCACCGAACAGCTGACGGCGTCCTGGGCGGGGGAGTCGTAGCGCAGGGCGAAGCCGAAGCCGACGATGCCGAGGACGCCCTCCTCGCGGTCGATGGAGTAGCCGCGGGCCCGCGTCCCGGCCAGGTCCGCCGCCAGCTCCTCGTGGGTCGTACGGGTGTGGGGCGTGAGCGCCTCGTACGGGCCCTCGGGCAGCTCCGCGTCGTCGCGCTCGGCCAGCAGGGCCTTGCCCAGGGCGCCCGCGTGGGCGGGCAGGCGGCGGCCGACGCGGCTGATGGTGCGCAGGTATTCGTGCGACTCGCGGGTCGCCAGATACGCCACGTCCCGGCCGTCGAGCCGGCCCATGTGGATCGTCTCGCCCAGCGCCTGGGACGCCTCGTCGAGATACGGCCGTACGACCCGGACGCGCGGGTCGGTGTCGAGGTAGCTGGTGCCGGTCAGCAGCGCGTGGATGCCGATGCCGTAGAGGGAGCCGGTGATGTCGGTGCGGACCCAGCCGCGCGAGATCAGGGTCTGGAGGAGGGCGTACATGGAGCTGCGGGGAACCTGGAGCTCGTCCGCCAGCTCTTGCAGCCGTGCCGGGCGGTCCCCGCGCGCGGCCAGCACTTCCAGCAGCTCGACCGTACGCGCGGCCGACTTCACCTCGCGGACGCCCCCTGTCTCTGACATGTGCCGATCGTAATCCGGCGGGACGGCGCCATTGACGCCTGTCGTTCGCCTGTCTAACCTCCATCTTCATACGTGGATGACATCTACATGGGGAGATGAGCGCGTGGGGATCGACACCGACCGGGGTGCGGGCGTCGTCCAGCGGCTGCGGGACGGGATGGCGGCCGGGGTGCTGTCCTTCCCGCTGACCAGCTTCGCGGCGGACGGCAGCCTCGATCCGCACGCCTACCGGGCCTATCTGGCCGGACAGTTGGCCGCCGCTCCCGGCGCCCTCTTCCCCGCCTGCGGCACCGGCGAGTTCTTCTCGCTGGACGAGGACGAGTACCGCACGGTCGTGACCGTCGCCGTCGAGGAGGCGGCGGGCCGGGTGCCGGTCGTCGCCGGGGTGGGGTACGGCTGGGCGCAGGCCGTGCGGTTCTCGCGGATCGCCGAGGAGGCGGGCGCCGACGCCCTGCTCGTGCTCCCGCACTACCTCGTCGCCGCCCCGCAGGACGGGCTCGTCCGGCAACTGGCGGAGATCGCCGCCCGAACGCCGCTGCCGCTCATCGCCTACCAGCGCGACCAAGTCACCTTCACGGCCGATGCGTTGAGGCGGGTCGCGGACATCCCCGGTGTCATCGGTCTCAAGGACGGGCACAGCGACCTCGACCGGCTCCAGCGCCTCACCCTCGCCGCGCCCGAGGGCTTCCTCTTCTTCAACGGGGCCGCGACCGCGGAGATCCAGGCCCGCGCGTACGCCACGGTCGGCGTCCCCGCGTACTCCTCCGCCGTCCACGCCTTCGCCCCGGAGATCGCCGACGCCTTCTTCCGCGCGCTGCGGGACGGCGACGGCAAGTCCGTCGACCTGCTGCTGCGCGCCTTCTACGTGCCGCTCGTCGAACTCCGCGACCGCGTCCCCGGATACGCCGTGTCGCTCGTCAAGGCCGCGGCCCGACTGCGCGGACGACCCGTGGGGCCGGTCCGCGCCCCGCTCACCGACCCGTCGGACAGCGACCTCGCCGACCTCAGGACCCTGCTCGCCACCGGACTCGACCTCGTAGGAGCCGCTCTGTGAACCTCACGATCACCGACGTACGGCTGACTCCGATCCTCGTCGCCGACCCGCCGCTGCTCAACACCCAGGGGGTGCACCAGCCGTACACGCCCCGGCTGATCGTCGAGGTGGAGACCGCGGACGGGGTCGTCGGGTTCGGGGAGACGTACGGCGACACCAAGTACCTGGAGTTGGCGCGGCCGTTCGCGCGAAAGGTGATCGGGCGTCAGGTCTCCGATCTGAACGGTCTGTTCACCGTCGCCGACGAGGTGGCCGTGGACGACGCGCGGGTCTCCGGGCAGGTCGACGTGGGCGGGCTGCGCGGGGTGCAGACCGCCGACAAGCTGCGGCTGTCCGTCGTCTCCGGGTTCGAGGTCGCCTGTCTCGACGCCCTCGGCAAGGCGCTCGGGCTGCCCGTGCACGCGCTGCTCGGCGGCAAGGTGCGGGACGCCGTCGAGTACAGCGCGTACCTGTTCTACAAGTGGGCCGACCATCCGGCGGGGGTCGCCGCGGAGAAGGACGACTGGGGCGCCGCCGTCGATCCGGCCGGGGTGGTGGCGCAGGCCCGGCTGTTCAAGGAGCGGTACGGGTTCACGTCGTTCAAGCTCAAGGGCGGGGTGTTTCCGCCGGACGAGGAGATCGCCGCGGTGCGGGCGCTCGCCGAGGCGTTTCCCGGGCATCCGCTGCGGCTCGACCCCAACGGGGCCTGGTCCGTGGCGACTTCGCTGAAGGTGGCGCAGCAGCTCGGGGACGTACTGGAGTACCTGGAGGACCCCGCGCTCGGTACGGCGGCCATGGCCGAGGTGGCCGCGCGGGCCGGGGTGCCGCTCGCCACCAACATGTGCGTGACGACGTTCGCGGAGATCGAGGAGGCGTTCCGGAAGGGGGCGGTGCAGGTGGTGCTCTCCGATCACCACTACTGGGGCGGACTGCGGAACACACAGCAACTCGCCGCGATCTGCCGGACGTTCGGGGTGGGGGTGTCGATGCACTCCAACACGCACCTGGGGATCTCGCTGGCCGCGATGACGCATGTGGCGGCCACCGTGCCCGACCTTCACCACGCCTGTGACTCGCACTACCCGTGGCAGTCGGAGGACGTGCTGAGTGAGCGGCTGGTGTTCGAGGGCGGCAAGGTCGCGGTGTCGGACGCGCCGGGGCTGGGGGTCGAGGTCGACCCGGAGAAGGTGCGGGTGCTGCATCAGCGGTGGCTCGATGACGACGGGGGGCTGCGGGAGCGGGACGACGCGGCGGCGATGCGGGTCGCGGAGCCGGGGTGGGTGACGCCGGACGTGCCGCGCTGGTAGTGCCGGATGGGCTCGGACACGTGGACGCGTCCGGTGGACAACACTGTTGTCAGTGGTGTGGTGCAGACTGGCTGAATCCGTACCACTCGCCAGGGAGCGCCCCGTGATCGCGTCCAGCGCATCCGTCGGAAAGGGACCGTCGCACCTCGGAGCGGCCGGGCCGTGTCAGGCCCAGGTCGACCCGCTCGCCGCGCTGCGCACCCCCGACGACCCCCCTTGGGACGTCTATCTCACCGGCACCGTCTTCCTCGACATCATCTTCACCGGCCTCGACTCCGCACCCGTGCGCGGGACCGAGTCCTGGGCGCGCGGGATGGGGTCGAGCCCCGGCGGTGTCGCCAACATGGCCACCGCGCTCGCCCGGCTGGGACTCAGGACCTCCCTCGCCGCCGCCTTCGGCTCCGACCACTACGGCGAGTACTGCTGGGACGCCCTGGCCCAGGGCGAGAGCATCGATCTCTCGCCGTCACGCACCGTCCCCGGCTGGCACTCCCCGGTCACCGTCTCCATGGCGTACGAGGGCGAGCGGACGATGGTCTCCCACGGCCACGAGCCGCCCCCCGAGGAACCCGCCCCCGACTGCCCCCCACGCGCGCGTGCCGCGGTGGCCTCGCTGGTGCCCGGCAAGCGCGCCCCCTGGATCGCCCAGGCCGCCGGCGAGGGCACCCGCGTCTTCGCCGACGTCGGCTGGGACGACACCGGGGCATGGGACCTCGCGGGCCTCGCCGACCTCGAACACTGCGAGGCCTTCCTGCCGAACGCGGAGGAGGCCATGCGGTACACCCGCACCTCCTGCCCGCGCGAGGCCGCCCACGCCCTCCTGGACCATGTGCCGCTCGCGGTCGTCACCCTGGGCGCGGAGGGTGCCTACGCGGTGGACCGGCGGACCGGGGAGTCCGCGGAGGTGCCCGCCATCGCCGTGGAGGCTCTCGACCCCACCGGCGCCGGTGATGTCTTCGTCGCCGGGTTCGTCACCGGCACGCTCGCGGGCTGGCCGCTCGCCGACCGGCTGGCCTTCGCCGGGCTCACGGCCGCGCTCTCCGTCCAGGAGTTCGGCGGCTCCCTCTCGGCGCCCGGCTGGTCGGAGATCGGCGCCTGGTGGCGCAAGGTCCGGTCGGTG
>JABFXD010000852.1 GCA_013361925.1 Streptomyces sp.
GGACTACGGCGGCTACGAGGGGATCACCACCGTCGAGATCCAGCGCACCCGGCCCGGCTGGTTCCTGTTCACGGACGGGGTCGCGCCCGGCCCGCCGGACCACCCCGGGGAGACCCCGGAGCAGGTGGGCGAGCGGGCCGACCGGGTCATGGCCAAGGTCGACGCGGCCCTCGCCAACACCGAGGGCGTGGTGCTGCTGGTCGCGCACGGGCACTTCCTGCGGGTGCTGACGGCCCGGCGGCTGGGGCTGCCGGCGGCGCAGGGGGCGCTGTTCCAGCTGGCCACGGGGACGGTGTGCCGGCTGGGGACGGAGCACGGTCGGCCGGTGATCTCCGGGTGGAATGTCAGACCCGCGTCGTAGCCTGCGAAGCAGCCGAAGCGGCGCGCCGTCAGCCGAAGGGGGAATGCCGTGACCCGTCCACCCACCGCCGCGCAGCGCCGTGTCATCGACGCCGCCGATCCCGTCACCGGGCGGCTGAAGGGCACCGAGGCTCAGCTCGCGTCCCTGGTCAGACATGGGCTGGCGTTCCGGCACCCGCGACCGCCGCACGACCACTTCCTCACCCCGGCCGGGCACCGTCTGCGGGAGGCCGAGCCCGTGACCGCGGCGCCGAAGACGCCCCTGCCTTCCGGTGTCTTCGCCGCCCGTATCGGCGGCGAGGAGGATCCGCCCGCCGCGGGCCCGGCCCGGGTGCGCGAGGTGCACAGCGCGTGGGAGGGGTTGCTGGAGCTGCGCCGGATGACGAACCCGGACGGGGCCATGGACCGGCCGTGCGGCTGGGAGCGCGCGCATCTGGTGCAGGCCGCCGCGCTCGCCCTGGAGGCGGCCGGGCACCCTCCCGCTCAGCCCGATGCCGAGGGCGGCTATCGGGTGCGCGCGACCCCGCAGCCCGACGCGGTCGCCGTGCGCGAGCCGGACGCCGCAGCGCTCACGGCCTGCGCGGCCACGCTCCAGGCGGCGGGCTGGCAGGTCGGTGAGTACACCGAGCCACGCACCCGGGCCCGCTATCTGCTGGCCTCGCCGAGACGCGTGTAACAGGCACATGCCAGGATCGGTTCATCAACTTCCGTGGTACGAGAGGGGATTGAGATGACCGAGCCGTTCGCCGTTCCGGTGACAGTCCGCGGGTACGAGACGGATGTCCAGGGCCATCTGAACCAGAGCGTCTACATCAACTACGCGGAGCACGCCCGCTGGTCGCTGCTGCGGGCCGCCGGGATCACCCAGGCGGGGCTCATCGGCAGCGGTGTGGGGCCGGTGGCGCTGGAGACCACGATCCGCTATCGGCGGGAGCTGCTGGCGGGCGACGAGGTGGAGGTGAGCTGCGGCTTCGAGTGGGGCGAGGGCAAGACCTTCCGCATAGCGCAGACCATCCGCAAGAAGGACGGCACCGTGGCCGCCGAGATCACGGCCGTCGGCGGGCTGATGGACCTCACCGAGCGCAGGCTGGTCGCGGATCCGCGGCGGTACTTCAAGGAACTGGCGGCGGATCCGGCGCTGTTCGGCCTGTGATCCGCCCGCGAGACGCCGGTTACGCGTCGACCAGCTCCGGCCGGTGCTCGGTGTCGTAGGCCGCGCGCGACTCCGCGATGTAGACCCTGTTGCGCTCGGCCCAGTCGGTCAGGCGTTGCAGGGTTTCGTGCAACTCCCTGGCCGCCCGTGTCAGTTCGTACTCCACCTTGGGCGGGACCGTGGGATGGACGGTGCGCGTCACCAGGCCGTCGCGCTCCAGGTTGCGCAGGGTCAGGGTGAGCATCCGACGGCTGATGCCCTCGATGCCACGCTCCAACTCGGTGAAACGGATGGGCCCCTGAGCGGCGGCGACCAGGATCTGGACGCTCCATTTCCCGGAGACCCTGTCAAGAACTTCCCGCACCGGGCACGCGTGCGCGTTCACTGCCTCGACGGTTACACCGGTGTTCCTCTGTGACATCGAACTGCCTCCTTACGCCTGTCCTCATGGTCACTGACGATGCACTCAGTTACAAGTCGTGCACCTAAGGAGAGCGAAGGTCATGCCGACCACGATCGAGTCACGGACGAGGGCGCGGGCGAAGGCCGCGGCACCGCCCCGAACATACTCCCGCTGGGCATCCCTCGTCGTCCTGTGCGCGGGCACGCTGATGACGATCCTCGACGGCAACATCGTCACGGTCGCCATGCCGGCCATACAGAGCGACCTGGGCTTCTCGGCGACGGGTCTGGCCTGGGTCGTCAACGCCTATCTCATCCCCTTCGGCGGGCTGCTCCTGCTCGCCGGCCGGCTCGGCGACCTCGTGGGCCGCAAGCGGATGTTCACGGCGGGGCTCGCCGTGTTCACCGCGGCCTCGGTGCTGTGCGGGCTCGCGACCGGCCAGGGCGTGCTGATCGCGGCGCGTGCCCTTCAGGGCGTGGGCGGGGCGATGACCTCGGCGGTCGTGCTCGGCATGCTGGTGGCACTCTTCCCAGAGACGCGTGAACAGGCCCGTGCCATCGCGGTGTTCAGCGCGGTCGGCGCGGCGGGCGGGGCACTCGGCACGTTCCTCGGCGGGGCGCTGACCGAGGCGTTGAACTGGCACTGGATCTTCCTGATCAACCTGCCCATCGGGATCGTGGCGTGGCTCGCCGCCGTACGGGTGCTGGAGGCGGACACCGGGGCCGGGCTCGGCAAGGGCGCCGACTACCCCGGCTCGGCCCTGGTCACGGGCGCCCTGATGCTCACGGTCTACGGCATCGTCGGCGCCGGCGACCGCGAGCTGACCCGCACCCTCCTCCTGGCGGCGCTCGCCCTCGCGCTCTTCACGGCGTTCACCCTCCGCCAGGCCCGGGCCGCCCGCCCCCTGCTGCGGCTGCGCCTGTTCCGCTCCCGGCTGCTGAGCGGCGCGAACGCCGTGCAGATCCTGATGATCGGGACGATGTACGGCTTCCAGTTCATCGGCGCGCTCTATCTCCAACGCGTCCTGGGCTACGGCGAGTTGCACACCGGTACCGCGTTCCTGCCGGCGCCGATCGCGATCGGGCTGCTGATGCTCGGCCTCTCCGCCCGCACGATCGGCCGCTTCGGCGCCTACCGGGTGCTGCTCGCCGGGCTCGTCCTCATCGTCGCCGGGATGGCGCTGCTGGGCCGCGCCCCGGCCGACGGTTCCTACGTCACCGACGTACTCCCGCCGCTGCTTCTGCTCTCCGCCGGGTTCGCGGCCGCGATGCCCGCGCTGACCGGGCTGGCCATGTCGGGGGCGCGGGAGGAGGACGCGGGACTGGCGTCCGGGCTGTTCAACACCACGCAGGTGGTGGGAGGTTCACTCGGGCTCGCGGCGCTGTCGGTCCTGGCGGCGAGCCGGACGGAGGGGCTGCTCGACGGCGGCGGTACGACGCTGGTGGCGGCCACCGCCGAGGGGTACCAGCTGGCGTTCCGGGTGGGCGCCGGGATCGCGCTCGCCGCGCTGGCCCTGGCGGCGGCCGTTCTGCGCCCTCGGAGCAAGTGAAAACGCCGCCGGCCACCCGGGACGCCCTGCGCCCCCGGACCAGCCGAGACGACACCGAGCACCCCGGACCAGGTGAGACGACGGCGAGCACCCCGGACCAGGTGAGACGACAGCGAGCACCCCGCTCCGCCCTGCGACCGCGGACCCAGTGTGAGCCCGCGGCGGGCACCCCGCCCCGCGACCCCGGACCAGGTGAGACGACAGCGCGCACCCCACCCCACGACCCACGGCCTCCGCCCCCCGCCCCCCGACCCCGGACCCCGGACCCCGGAGCAGATGAGACGACAGCGGGCACCGCACCCCGCCCCGCCACCGCGGACCCAGCATGAGCCCGCGGCGGGCACCCCGCCCCGCGACCCCGGACCAGATAGGACGACAGCTCGCACCCCGCCCCACCCCACGACCCCGACCCCGGACCCCGGACCCCGGAGCAGATGAGACGACAGCGGGCACCGCACCCCGCCCCGCCACCGCAAGCCCAGTGTGAGCCGGCGGCGGGCCCCGGGCCCGCCGCCTCCGCGTCACGCCTCGACGAACACGTGCCGGTGGTCCTCGGCCCATTCCCGGTAGGACCGGGCGGGTCGCCCCAGCGCCTCGCGCACATCGTCCGTGACGGTGGTGTTGCCACCCCCGCGCGCGAACTCCAGCCCCCCGAGCACCCCGTCCACCGCCGGCTCGCTCAACCCGGAGGCGGCCAGCTGCTCCCGTATCCGCTGCGTCGACGGAGTGACCGTCTCCACCGGGCGGCCGATCACCTCGGCGAGCACCGCGGCCTGGTCGGGGACGCTGATCGCCTCGGGCCCGGTCAAGGTGTACGTCCGCCCCGCGTGCCCGGGGCCGGTCAGGGCCGCCACCGCCGCCTCGGCCACGTCCCGCGGGTCGACGACGCCCTGCCGCCCCTCCCCCGTCAGGTTGGGCACGGGCTGCCCCGCCCGCAGCGCCTGCGCCCAGCCGAGGGTGTTCGAGGCGAAGGACGAGGGCCGCAGGATCGTCCACTCCACCCCGCTCGCCCGCAGGGCCTGTTCACCGGGCAGATGCCAGGTGCCGAACGGGCCGAACTCCGGCTCGCCGGTGCCGATGGAGGAGAGCTTCACGATCCGCCGCACGCCCGCGGCCCGCGTCAGCTCGATCAGCCGCGCGTCCCGCCCGCCGTCCTCCGGCCCGAGCACCCCCACGAGGAACGCGGCGTCCACCCCCACCAGCGCCGCCTCCAGGGAGGGCTGGTCGAGGAAGTCCCCGCGCACCACCTCCACCCCGTCGGGCACCACCGCCCGCCCTGGGTCGCGGGTCAGGGCCCGCACCTTCTCACCACGTGCCGTGAGCTGTCGTACGACTTCGCTTCCGATGGTGCCCGTGGCACCCGTCACCAGGATCATGGCCTCCACGTTGGCGGACGAGCCGGGGGTGACTCTTGGAGATTCCGGCACGGTTGAGCGCCCCACCCGGCCGCTCCGCACGCTTACGGTGGAGGAGTGACGACCACGACCGCCGAGCCCTTGCCGCCGCTTCCCGACGCCCTGCGCCCCTGGATCGCCGAGACCAGCACGGTGACGGGCGGCGAGTCGGTCGCGCACGCTCCCGACACCGCGACGAAGCTGGTCGTGCGTGTCGAGGAGGGCGGCCGGCGGGACGTGCTGGTCGTCGGCCCGCGAACCCGTGCCTCCTACCACCGGGCCGAGGGGGATGGCCTCTCGTCCTGTCTGCAACTGCATCTGGCGCCGGGGACGGCACGTCCGCTGCTGGGCGTGGCGGCGGCCGACCTGGTCGGCCGGGTCGTACCCCTGCGGGAGCTGCCCGCGCGGACGGCGCGGCAACTGTCTTACGGGATGGGCGACTTGGCGCTCGACGACCTGCTCGGCCGGCTGGCTGCCGCGCTGCCGCCGCTCCCGGAGTCCCGGAGCGGGCTGCTGCGGGCCGCGGTGGACGCCCTGTCGTTCCGCGGCGGCCGGATACCGGGGCAGGTGAAGGACGTGGCCCGGGAACTCGCCGTCAGTGAACGGCAGTTGCGGAACCTCTTCGCGGAGGGCGTCGGCCTCTCCCCCAAGCACTACGCCCGCATCGACCGCGTCCGCGCGGTGCTGGCGCAGGCGCCGACCGCGAGGTGGGCCGACCTCGCCGCCACCACCGGCTACTACGACCAGGCGCACATGACGACCGACTTCCGCACCCTGATGGGCGTTCCGCCGCGCTCCTTCTTCACCGGCCGCCTCCCCGAGGCCCGCCCCTGCCAGGCGTTCGACCGGCTCCGCACACGGGACGCGGACTCACAGTGACCTGCTGACGGCACCTCACGGCTTTCCCGAGTGATGCGGCTGGTGTCGAGCGACGCAGCAGGAGGCGGCCCACAGTGACGTGAGCCGGGTCGAGACCGCCCAGCGGGTCTTCTTGAAGAAGGGCGATCTCGACCTGGACACGCCGCTCAAGCGGAAGGTGTACAGGGACAGTTACGCCCTCGCCAGGGCCGATCCTCAGTGCGCTGCGGCGATCTCCTCGCCCGCCTCCATCGGGTGCGTCACGTCCTGGGCGTCGCGCTGCCTGCCCAGGTGGTTGAAGACCAGGTTGAGCGCCACCGCGGCCACACAGCCCGTGGAGATCCCCGAGTCGAGCACG
>JABFXD010001056.1 GCA_013361925.1 Streptomyces sp.
CCCATGGCCTCGCCGACCCTGCGGGTGGTCTCGGTGACCTCGTCGGCGACGGTGGCGTGCACCCGGTTGGCCTCCTGGGAGCTGCCGGCCGCGCGGCGCAGTTCGGCGAGGAGGCGGGTGAGGGACTCCCGGGTGGCCTGTTCGTCGCCGCGCAGGTCGTCGCGCATCTTGGCGAAGTCGCGCAGGAGTTGGTGCGGCACGGTCAGGGAGCGGCCCATCTCGCCCAACTCACCCGCGGAACGCGTCCATTGGTCGAGGGCGGTGACGAAGGTGCCCTCGGGTCCCGGCGCGAAGATCCGCTCCATGCGGTCGGCGCTGTCGGAGAGGGTGCGGGAGAGTTCGGCCGTGCTGCGGGTGATGTCCCGTGCGATGCCGACGAGTTGGCCGGCCGGGACGACCTGGGCCTCCAGGACCGCGTGCTTGGAGAGCTCCATGGTGAGAAGGGTCAGCTGGCCGCCGACCCGGGTGCGCAGCCGGGTGCGCGACGCCTCGTGCTCGGCGGCCCATTCCAGGCGTTGCAGCCACATCGTGGCGAGGACCACTCCGCCGATGAGCAGCACCACGAGCAGGACCGCGGTGCCGCCGAAGCCGGAGGCCCACAGCTTCAGGAAGTTGGTGCCCTTCGCCGAGTCCTGGAAGTCCTGGAAGGCGAACCACAGGGAGAGCCACGTCAGCACGATCGGCAGGAACACGGACACGTCCCGCGCGGTGGACACGACGGCGATCAGCCCGCTGTTGCGCGGCTCCTCGTCCGGCACCAGCACCTCGGGCGGATAGGCGTGCAGCAGGTTGACGCCGGACAGGGCCCGGCCGCCGGCCCGGGCGTCGTCGGCGATCCAGGTGAGGACGGAGCGCCCGGTGCTCTCCTCGGGGCACTCGCCGGCCAGCTCGGTCAGCCGGTCGGCGGCGGCCCGCAGCGCCACGGAGGGTTCGGGCGCCGGGGGCGCGGGCTGGTGGGTGTCGGGTTTCCTGCTGGACAAGACCTCTCCCTCAGTACCGGGGACCACGGCGGTCGGGGCCGTGGTCCCCGTCGTGCGGCCGGCCGGGCAGATGCTGTTGGAAGTACTGCTGGACGACGACGCTCTGGACGGTGTCCTGCGCCTTCCCGCGCCGGCAGCTGTCGAGAAGCGCCTGGAGCAGAGCGGGCGACGGGTTGCGCCCCGCCGCGTCCAGCACCTCCAGTACGTCCCGCTGCCCCAGTTGCGCCCCCAGGGTGCAGAGCAGCAGCAGCCGGTACAGATGCACCGCCTGCCAGGGGTTCTGCGGCGCCATCCGGTCCACGGCCTCGGCGTGGAACTGGGTGCGGCGCAGGGCGTCGAAGGGGTTGAGCCGCTCCTTGCCGCCGCGGTGCCCGGTGCAGCTCTCCAGCAGGACGCGGGCCTGGGCGGGGGCGATCCGGCTGATCCGGTCGACCTCGCCCAGCAGGAACGTCATGCTGAAGCGGGCCACGAGCACCCGGACCATGTCGTTCAGCACGCTGTCGGCGACGCCGATCCGCAGGGCGATCCGCAGCAGGGGCAGCACGTCGAAGCTCGCGTGTCTGCGCGCGGCGCTCTCCAGCCGCTCCTCCATCACCCGGAACACCACCCGCCCGCCCGGCGGCGCCACGGTGAGTTCGCGCAGCAGGTCCGGTCCGCCGCCGTCGAAGCAGCGGTGCAGGGCCCAGGTGTGGATCTCGTCCCGCAGATGCCGGTAGGGCTGGAGTTCGAGCGTGTCCGGGCGCCACAGGGCCATGAGCCGGGCCAGCTGTCCCTCGGTGGCGCGGTCGAGTTCCAGCTGTATCCGGGGGATCGCGGTGGCGCTGCGCAGGTAGGCGTCCTCGCGGTCCGACAGGTCGCCGCTCGGGGCGGCCTCCAGCAGGCTCATCACATCGGTCATGAGTCCGGGCGCCACCTGGTGTCCGGACGCCCACTCACGGATCTTCGAGGCGCTGGCCATCGGCTGGTCCGGCAGCAGCCGGGTGAGGGCGTCGGCACCGCGGCGCCGCTGGAAGGCGACGAGGCGTGCGGCCTGGTCGCGCAGGGGGCCGGGCGGGCCGGGGTCGGCCTTGACGTCGATGCGGCGCCGGGCGGAGTGCCGGGTCCCGGTGCCGTCGCCGCGTACGAAGACGAACTGGGGCAGGTCCTTCGCCCCGTCGTTCTCCTCCCGGGTGGCGAAGCCCCAGCTGCCCAGCACCACCCGGCCCAGCAGCCCGGCCAGGGCGTGCACGACGACCTCGCCGTCGACCGGTGAACCGACCACCGTGAGCGGCGCCCCGGGCTCGTCCATGACCGCCTCGACGAGCCGCACCAGCAGGTCGTCTGGCACCTCCTCGGCCGCCGTGTCGAGGACACCGAGGAGGTGTTGCTCGTCGATCAGCAACTGCCGTACGAGGTCCAGCGGGACCCGCTCCAGCCGCTCGGCGCCGCTCCCCCGGGCCGCCTGGCCGTCGAGGAGGGCGCTCTGCCGGACGGGCGGCGGCAGCCAGTCGTCCCAGTCGCTGCGGCAGGCGGCGAGCGCGAGGTGCAGGTCGATGCCGGCGGCCGGGCCGGTCAGGACGTAGGTGAGGGTGGACCCGGCCCGGCCGTGCGGGTCGCGGACGGGGAGTTTGCGCAGGACGGCGGCCTCGTGGTCGTGGCGGAGGTAGACGAAGCCCGGTGCGGTGTCGCCGGGTTGCTCCTGGGTGGCCCACACCATGTGCTCGATCCGGCTGTTCCAGCGCAGCAGGGCCTCGCGGTCGAGGGAGGTGGCGACCGGGCCGACGTCGCCGCGGCCGGTGAGGGAGCGCTCGGACCACTGGTAGACGGTGATGTCGGCGCGGGGGCCGCCGCGCGCGGGCAGGCTCATGTGCCGGGCCCCCGTCCGAGCAGCAGGGCGTCGGCGGCCGGCCCCGTCATGACGCCCTTCATGGCGAGCAGCGCCAACAACGGTCGCAGTACCCGGTGTTGGCGGAACAGCGCCTCGTCGAAGCGGCGGGCCGCGGCCTGGTCGGCCTGGGCGCGGGGGCCGGTCCCGGTCGCGGAGGCGAGGTGCAGGGTGGAGCCCTGGCACTCGCCGGCGAGTTGCAGCCAGTCGCCGCCGCCGCGGGCGCCGAGGAAGGCGTACACGTCCTCGCTCTCCCGCTCCACGCTGCTCAGGTCGCCTTCGGCGTCCGGCTTCTCGTGCAGCCAGCCGTCGATCTCGCGGTAGCCGCGGAAGCGCAGCAGGTCGCTCTTGGTGACGACGAGGGCGCAGGGGACCGGCAGGAACGGCAGGGCGGGGTTGGCCTGTTGCTGGCGCAGCCGCTGGCGGACGTGCTCGAACGCCGGGTCGCGTCCGGTCGTACCGCCCTGGGAGGTCAGGCCGTACACGCGGGTCGGGTCGACGACGCAGAGCAGGGCGCTGAGCCGGTTGAGGAAGTCGGACTCGCGGCCGGGGCGTTCGAGCCGGCCGCCGGCCACGTCGAAGAAGACGACGCTGTGCGAGCGGCCGGAGTGCTCGTCGGTGACGACCAGGCCGGTGGAGTAGCGCAGTTCGGGGCGGTCGGCGGTGGCGACGAGTTCCTCGCGGCCGTCGATGAAGGGGGCGACGACCTCGTTGAGGTAGAGGTGGTAGCGCTGGGGGTCCAGGGCCTCCACGCGCAGGCCGTAGCGGGCCATGACGGTGGACTTGCGGGCCTGGTCGATCATCGCGGCCAGCAGATGGGACTTGCCGGTGCTGGAGGCGCCTACGAGTCCGATGCGGACCGGTTCGGTGCCGAACAGTGGGTAGCGGTACGGGAGTTCGTGCTGGGGCACGTCGTCGTTGCCGGGGCAGACCACATAGGTGCGGGCGAGCTGGGCGTCCCGCTCGGCGGCGGAGTGGGTGGGCAGGTCGGCCTCGGGCAGCATGCCGCCGGAGGCGTCGAGGACGACCCGCTCGGCCGTGTCCCAGTTCAGGGCCCGCAGGCACATGGGGCACTCGACGGGGCCGAGGGTGGGCAGCGGCCGGTCGGTGACGATCCGCAGCCGTCGCCCCAGCCGTCGCCACCGGCCCGGGGCGCGTACGGCGGGCGGGGCGTAGCCGTTGGCCCGCAGTCGGCCGGCGCCGGTGCGCTGGCGGGCGCGCAGGGCGCGGAACTCCTCGCGGGCGAGGGTCTCGCGGCGTTTGGCCTGTTCCGCGAGGGGCCGCTCGAACAGGCCGCTCGGCGGGGTGCCGTCGACGAGGCGGCGGGCCAGTTCACGGGCGGGCGGGGAGACGGCGGAGCCCAACGGGAAGGCGGCGCGCAGGAGTTCCTGGAGCCATTCCTCGTGGCCCTGGTCGAGGACGGCGTGGATGTGTTCGCGGGAGGAGCCGCGCGGCAGGGTCTCGCCGGTGGCCATCCAGAACGCGACGAGGGCGGCGCTGAGCACGTCCTGGTCGGCCGAGGCGGGGAGGCCGGGCCGGAATCCGGGCGCGTCCCACGCGGTCGCCGGACGGTCGGGCAGCGGCTCGGTGGCGTACACGGCTCCGTCGAGACCGCCGAGCTGGAGCCCCTCGGCCGGGTCCCACCACAGGTGCTCGGGGCTGATCCGGCCGTGCACCAGCCGGGGTTCGTGCAGCCCGGCGACGGCTTCGAAGAGGTCCCGCACCACGCTGCGCAGCCCCGGTCCGTGCAGCACGTCCGGGGTCTCGAAGCCGGACAGGGGGACGCCGCGGCCGTCGAGGAGCAGCCGGTGCGGGCGGGTGGAGTCGTCGTAGGCGAGGACATGGGTGAGTTGGCGCGGCAGCTGCGGGCCGTGGAAGTCGGCGAGGCTGCCGAAGAGTTCGAAGTGCCGCCGCATGCGCTGCTCGGCCTCGGGCCCGACGGCCTCCTGCATCATGACCGGATGCCGCCCGGGCAGTCTGCGGTACCGCCGTGTCCGGAAGGGCGGCTGATCCAGGCGCCCCTGTTCCCCGGTGTCCTCCTCAAGGCTGAAGACCGCCTCCACGCCGTCCCCCGACCCGGGCCTTCGGCCCCGGAACTCCGCCACCCCCGTGTCTCCTCCCCGTAGCCCTCCCGGACACCAACTATCACAGAACGCTGCCCACGCGAGCGGTGCTTCAGGCAGAGCACCGAAATGAGTGCACTCGGCGTTCACCAGTTCCTGACGGATGATCAACTCCTGTTGGTGAAAGGCCAGTCGGGGGTATGAGCCAGCCCGGTACAGTCGGAGCACCTGAGGCTGGGGGGAGCGCGCATGGCGGCACTGACGGCGGGGCAGCTGCAGCGGGACGGGGTGCTGCGCGTACTGGCGGAGCTGTACGCCGACCCGCTCAGCGCGGAGCTGCTGCTGCGGGGGCTGGGTGCCGATCTGACCCGGCTGCCGCCCTTCGGGGGCTCCCAGGCTCCGCTCGGCCACTGGTTCCGGATCTGTCTGACGATCGAGCACGGGGCGTTCGGCTTCACGCTGGAGGACCTCGTCCGGGCGGCGCACCGGGACTACCCGACGAACGAGGTGCTGAGCCGGTCGGTGGACCCTCGGACGCCGGGCGGATCACCGGACGACCGGCTGACCGTGCTGTGTCTGCTGGCGGGCCCCCGGGAGGCGTCGAGGCTCCAGCTGCGGCACGAGTACCGCACCATCGAGGAGGCCGCCCGCCGGGGCCGGCGCCGCGTCCTCGACATCAGGCTGTCGGCGGCGACCCGGCGCCGGGATCTGATCCCGGCGCTCATCGAACACAAGCCGGACGTCCTGCACTTCGGCGGGCACGGCTCCACCGACGGCGATCTGCTGCTGGAGGAGGACGACGGCTCGGTCGCCCCGGTGAGCGCGAAGGCGCTCGCCGCGGTCCTCGACGCGGTGGGCGGAGTGACGGTCGCCGTCCTCAACGCCTGTCACCTGGGCCGGTATCTGGACGTCGTCAGACCTTTCGTGGGCGAGGTCATCGGCGCCCCGGCGAAGCTGAACGACGAGGACGCGCTGGCGTTCTGCCGGGACTACTACGCGGCGCTGGCCCTCGGCGAGTCCTGGGAGAAGGCCTTCCGGCTGGGCCGGGCGGGCGTGGGGCTGGGTGTCCGCGGGCTACCGGACCTGCGGCGCGCGGTGCGGGTGCGGGAGAGCGACGCGGTATGACGCGGGGGCG
>JABFXD010000810.1 GCA_013361925.1 Streptomyces sp.
ACGTCCGTCGACGAGCCGCGTGATGATCCGGGCGGGGGAGGGGGACTGAGCCATGTCCGGGAGCGTAGTGCCCCGGTCGACGACGGCGCGGGTCAGCCGGCAACACGCTCTACGACGGCTGGAACGACTCCGGCGCCACCAACGCCGCCCTCGCCCTCAACGCCACCGAATGGCTCTCGTCATGAGCTGAGCCGAGAGCGCGGTGACGCGGCGGGCGGCCCCGGGACACCGGCCCGGGGCCGCCCACCCGCGTCAGCTGTCGACGCGATGCACGCGCTGGCTGCTCAGCTCGTAGCGCGCGCCCACGATGGCCAGTTGGCCGCCCGTCACCTTCGCCGCGAGGTCGGGCTCGGCCGCCAGACGGGCGCGGACCGCGCGGACGTTGGCGTCGATCGTCGCGTCGATACGCGCGGCGCCGTCCTTCGTGTGATCGATGTTCGGTCGTATCTGGTCGGCCAAGTACTGTATGTGGGCGGGTAGTTGCTCACCCGACTCCTCGGCCTCCACCGCCGCCCGCACCGCGCCGCACGACTGGTGCCCGAGGACGAGGACCAGCGGTATCGCCAGTTCGAGCACCCCGTACGCGATGCTGCCGAGCACGGCCTCGTCCAGGACCTCGCCGGCGCTGCGCACGGTCATCAGGTCGCCGAGCCCCTGGTCGAAGACCAGCTCGGGAGGGACCCGGGAGTCGATGCAGCCGAGGACGACCGCGAAGGGGTGCTGGCCGGAGACCAGGGTCTGACGGGTGGCCGGTGTCTCGTCCGGATGCTGTTCGTGGAAGGTGCGCCAGCGGCGGTTGCCCGCGGCCAGTTCGCGCAGCGCCGCGTCGGGTGTGTCGGGGCGAGGGTGCGACCTCGGGGAGGCGGCGGACGCCGGGGACGCGGGGAGGGTGAGGCCGACGCCGAGCGCTGCGGCGCCGGTCAGTCCGGCCCGCAGGAGCGTACGGCGGACGGGTCTGTCGGGGGTGGCTTGAGAGTTCACGGAGAGGAACGTATGTCCGAGTCCGGCCGTGATCCGTCCCGTTGCCAACAGCAGGGCAAAACAGGGGAGAAGCATGACCTTCACCGAGGTTCCTGTGTCTTGGGGGAGTTGGATGGGGAACCTGTGGAGTTTTCGTCCACCGCCCGTACGGGCTTGCCACGCCAACTCCCGTGCAGTAACCAGGTGAATCATGAACTTGTTCAGCCGTGGCACTCCGTTCCGCCGAGCGGAGCCCACAGTCACCCCCCACCCCTCCACCGGCAGCCCGGGCGCCCCCACCGCCCTTCTCCCGGACCCCGCCCTGGCCGGCCTGACCGGTGAGTGGGTCATCGACCCGGCGCACAGCAGGATCGGTTTTTCGGTACGGCACGCCATGGTGACCACCGTGCGCGGGGCCTTCGCGGAATACCAGAGCCGGCTCTACTTCGACGGCCGTGACCCGTCCCGCTCGCAGGCCGAGATCACGATCTCCACGGCCAGCGTCGACACCGGCGTGGAGCAACGGGACGCGCACCTGGTGGGCCGTGACTTCTTCGACTCGGCGAACCATCCGCGGATGCGTTTCAAGAGCACCGCGGTGGAACCCCTTGGCAACGATGTCTACCGGATGGCCGGTGACCTCACCATCAAGGCCACCACCCGCCCCGTCGACCTCGAACTCACCTACATCGGCCAGGTCACCGACCCCTTCGGCTACCAGCGCGCGGGCTTCGACGGCACCACGACGATCGACCGCACCGAATGGGGCCTGAACTACAGCTCCAGACTCGCCGAGGGCGGGGCCATGGTCAGCGAGAAGGTGCGCCTCCAGTTCGACATCGCGGCGATCCGTACGGCTCCCATCGGCTGAGACCCGATCGCGGCCATCCGCCCGGCTCCGGTGGGCCGACAGCCCTCTCCCGCCGCGGCGATAACATCATGATCATGGCGGACTGGGAACTCCGAGCGGCATCGACGGCGGATCTCGAATCGATCGTCGAGATCCGTGCCGTCGTCATGAGGGCGGACCTCGAGCGGCTCGGGCGATACGACGAACACCGGGTACGGCAGCGGCTGCGTGACGCGTACCAGCCGGAGCACACCTGGGTCATCGAGGTGGCCGGTGCCCTGGTGGGGTGTGTGGCGCTGCGGCCGGCCGCCGACGCCTACTGGCTGGAGCACTTCCTCCTCGCCCCGGACCTCCAGGGCCGGGGCATCGGCTCGGCCGTCCTGAGCAGCCTGCTGGAACGCCCCGACCGGGAGCGCGCCCTGACCCGGCTGAACGTGTTGCAGGGCAGCGCGGCCCGCAGGCTCTACGAGCGGCACGGCTTCGTGCTGGAGTCCGAGGACGAGGTGGACGTGTACATGGTCCGCACCCCGGCGAACCGCACGCCCTGACCCGGGTCAGCGACGCTGCCGCAGCAGGTGGCCGAAGCCGGCGGTCTCCAGACGCTGGGCGAGCGCGGCGCTGTCGATGCCGAACTCTGCGGCCGTGTCCGCGAGATGCCAGTCGTGCGCGGCGAGACGGCTGAGCAGGAAACCGCGCCGGACCTGGTTCTCGGAGAGCCGGAAGGTCTTGAGGTAGACGGTCCGGCCGTGCTCGTCGACGATCGCCTCGCCGATGTGGTTGTCCTGCTTGGGACGGAACTCGGGCAGGAACCGGGAGAGCGTGAAACGTCCCATCCGCCGCACCGGCTGCCAGACGCTCTCCTGCTCCACCAGGCCGGCCGCCATGGTCGTGTCGTGGAACTCCGCCCAGCGGTCCGTCTGCTCCGCGGCGGCCGCCCGCAGCTCGCCCAGCGACCGGATCCCGGTGCCGGCGATGTGCGCCCGGAAGTCCGACACCGGCGGCATCAGCGTCGCGTAGTGGTGCACCAGATCGCCGTACAGGTCCTGGACCAGCGTCGGATGCAGCGTCCGGTAGTCCTCCGGATGCGGCACCACGAACGCGGCGGCCAGCGCGTCGGCCAGGTGGACGAGCACACCGCACTGGCCGGGGTGGATCTCGAAGACGCTCAGCGCGTCGGCCAGCCCCGGCACCTGTAGTCCCAGGTAGGCGGCCTCGACGCGCGGCGAGAGACCCTGCCGTACGGCCTGCCGCGACCACTCCTCCCAGGCGATGGTGGGACCGCCGAAGTGCAGGGCGAGATAGCCCTCCAGCGCGAGGTGCAGCGGCAGGAACCGCAGCCGCCGCCGGGCCTCCTGACGTGCCATCCGCCGATGGAAGTGCAGCCCGACCGCCGCCACCGGCTCCTGCCCGGGCCGCCCCTCGGCGAGCTGGGTGCCGTAGGCGGCGGCGGGGGAGCCGTCCCCGGTCCACTCGGCGACGAAGCTGTGCGGGATGTAGGAGCAGTAACTGCCCTTGCGGCCCAGGTCGACCACGCCAGGACCGGCATGGATCCGCGGGTGCAGCCGCAGGTCCTCCACCGGCTCGGACCGCACCAGCGGCACCAGCCGCACCGCGCCCCACACCTGGGAGGGCCGCGTCCGCAGCCCGTCGAACAGGTCGGCGGGGGCATGGAGTTCGCTGTACGACGTCATCGCGCACCCCCGGCCGCGGCCCGCTGCCCCGGCGCGGCGGTGAGCCGCTCCGCGCGGGCGTCCAGGTAGGCCGTCAGCTCGGCCAGTCCGGTCCGCCCCTCGGCGAACTGCGCGATCTCGACGAGGGCCGGCAGATCCTCGGCGTCCCGCACACCCGCGGTCGGCACACTCGGGGCGAGTCGTCGTACGTCGAAGTCGTCCGCGTCGTAGACCGGGTTGAGGTGGACCACACTGGTGCGGCGCTCCGGGTCGAGGCGGGTGCGCCAGACGCGGAGCACCTCGGCGGCGAGCCCGGGCGGGGCGTTGTCCCAGCCGTCGGAGACGATGACCAGCCGGTCCGGTGCCGTCTCCAGCGCGTCGAGGATCCGCTCGCCCAGCGGGGTCGGACCCACGGGATGCGCGAGCAGCGCCTCACGGCGGCCGGAGGTCCACAGCCCGGCATAGCGGGAGGCGAGCGCTTCGAGGAGGTAGTGGCAGGCGAGGGCGACCGCCAGCGGCCGGCGCCGCTTCACGCCCGAGCCGTAGGAGGAGAAACTGTCGTCCAGTACGGCCGTCACCCGGCCCCACGTCCCCCGGTGCGCGCCCGCCACCCGCACGGCGGCCGCCCGCAGCGCGCCGGTGAGTTCCTCGCGCCGTTCGACGCGCTCCGCGGCGGGCAGGGACAGGACATAGCCGGCGAGCCGCGTCAGCGGCATCCGCGCCAGGTCGGTCCTGACCGAGTCCGCGACGCCTCGCCGCTCGGCCGTTTCCTGGAGCCGCAGCGCCTCAAGACGCGTCAGCCGGGGCGCGATCCGCTCCAGGAAGGCGCCGCGCGCGATGCCGTGCTTGGCCGCGAAGCCCTCGGCGACGGTGTACGGCAGCTCGTACAGGGCCGCCTGCTCGTAGTGCGCCCGGCGCCAGGTCTCCAGGATCGGGGTGTCGTAGTGGGCGCGGCTGAGCGGCGCGAACAGGAACGTGCCGAGCTCGCCGTCACCCGGCGACAGATGAGCGTGGCGCAGGGCCTGCTTGAGGCCGCTGCGGTACTTGACCGCGTCGAAGGCCAGATCGGGACGGGCGGCCAGCCAGTCGCGCAGCAGCGCGCGCGTACGGCGGTTGTTCACCCCGGCGCGGCGCAGCGCGCGGAAGAGTCCGTAGACCCGCTGGGGCGGCAGCAGCGCCAACCGCCCCGCGATCAGCCGGCCTTCACCGCGACGCTGCTCCACGGTGGCCTCGCCGGAGGTCTCCAGCAGCCGGCGGACGATCAGCGCGGCGTTGTGGTCGTTGATGTCGAGCGCCAGCACTCCGGCGTACAGATCGCGGTAGTTGCCGAGCATGTACGCGTGCAGGAAGTCGAGCGAGAGCCGCTGCGTTGCCGCGTCGGTGTGGAACTCGCGCTGCCCGGTCGCGGTGATCGCCGCGTTGACGAAGAGCAGTACGTCGTCGGCCGCGACGAGATCCCCGTACGACTCCATGCCTTGTGCCCGCCCCCTTCGGTACCGGATGCCGGCCGGGGAATGGGGGCACGAGCTGCGAATCATTGCTGTACAGGCAGGTTCCGGAAGTCGCACCGAAGTCCCGCGGCCGGCGCTGGGACGCTAACACGCCGCCGAGCTGCGGCTCCACGGCAATTCCCCAGCCGTCCGACTCTGGTCACAAGCGTGCCCGCCACAGGTCCCTCAGCAGCGCGATCTCGGCCATGTGATGGATGAACTCGAGGTTGGCCCCCGACAGCACACCGATGTACGGCTCGTCGGCATCGGAGCCGTAGGGGTACTGGGAGAAGCCGACCGTGTCGAGCTGCTCCTCGGTCATCCGGCCCACGCTGTCGCGCCAGCGGTCGATCACCAGCCAGAACCGCTCAAGGGTCACGGCGGCCGAAGGCGAGAAGTCGACCATCTGCTTCGGATCCTGTCGCCGCTCGCCGAAGGCCCACTCCCACGCACCCGCGAACTCGAAGTGCAGATGCCCGAGGCGCCAAGCGATGGTGGTGATCGGCGTCTTGTCGGGCTCCAGCGGGCCCGTGTGGTCGAGGATCTCCTGGACCCGCTCCACGCTGACGCTCCAGTCGTCGGCGATCTTCTCGACGGACATGCCCGAGGCGACCTGTCGGCCGACCTCCTCGTACTCGTTCGCCGGGATGTCCGGCGCGCCCAGGTCGAGCACCCAGTCGCCCGGTCCGAACGCCCTGGGCGTCACCGCCTCGCCGCGACGCCGCAGCGACCAGCAGTCGGGTACGGGCTCCCACAGGTACTCCTCGTCACTGAGGCCGATGAGGCGGACCTGGGCCATCTCCCTGGCGCGGTCGAACTGGTCGAGCAGCAGACCGAAGCGGTCGGTGGGTGAGCTGGGCGTGTCCATGGGGTTCCCCTCGCGGTCGTGTGTCGCGTCCCAGGTGCGCGGGCGGAGCCTATGGGCTCGGCGTCCGGCCGGGCGAGTGAATTAGCGGCTGCGGAAGTGGGGTTGTGACGGCGCGGCCTAGGCTTCTCCCGCCACCGGCCCGACTTCGAGGAGCACCGCCGTGTCCCACCCCGCCGCACCCCCGTACCCGTACCGCGAAGCCC
>JABFXD010000010.1 GCA_013361925.1 Streptomyces sp.
CCGTCGTAGGAGTAGGCGAGCCGTACCGACGTCAACGCGCCCGGGTGGTAGCCCGCGTGGCCCGTCGCCGTGAGGGTGATGCGTTGGCCGGCCTTCGCGGGGAGGGTCTTGAGGCCGTCCTCGGGGAGGGCGTAGTGCGGGAACAGGAGCGGGATGCCCTGGGAAGAGGCGTTCTCGTCGAGTGCCGAGCGGAAGGACCACGTCGTGGTCGTCTGTGTCGTCCTGTTCCAGACGCGGGCCGGCTGGCCGAACTTGGCTGTGTTCAGGGTCAGTTCGTACGACGACTCCTGCGCCGGGACCGTGAACACCCCGAACGGATAGGGGCTGTCGCCGATGGTCTCGCCGTTCCGCTTCAGGATCATGTTGCCCAGGTCGCCGAAACTGCCCTGGACGCCGATGTGTTGGGTGTCGCCGTAGAAGGCGGGGGCGACGCCGATGAGGTTGCCCTGGCGTTCGGCGGCCAGTGCCTCGGTGCCGGTGTCGTCGAGGGGGCCGGTCGGCGCGAGGACACCGCCGTACCACTCCTCCTGACGACGCTCGCCCTTCTCGTACGTCCGCACCGGGTCGATCATGAACTCGCCCCACGGGAAGCTGCTGGACAGCTGGTGCCCCCAGCCGGTCGTGCCGGGGGTGAGGTACTCGGTGCGGGTGAAGGGCGCGGGGACGGTCTCAAGGTCGCCGAAGTAACCGGACAGGCCGTTCGGGCGGGTCATGGTCTGGAGGTCGATGTGGTCGGTGGCACCGCCCGACATCGACTTGTACGTCGCCGTCGTCGCCGCCAGCTCCCGGTCACGGGCGTGGTAGGCGCGGTCGTTGCGGATCTCTCCCGTCTCCGGGTAGGCGAGGTTGTAGAGGTACGGGCTCTTCGCCGTGGCCGTCCAGCGCAGGGTCACGTCGCTTCCCGCCGCGAGGAGCGCCCGCGCCTCCTCCGTCGGGATGCCCAGGATCGGCAGCGTGCCGCCGGTGAAGCCCGCCGACGGGTACCAGCGGCCCGGCGCCTCGCGGTAGCCGAGGACGGCGACCGCGCCGGCCGCTTTCGCGCGGTTCGCGACGTCGTACGCGCTGCCGCTGTCGGGCAGCTCGACGAGTGCGATCTTGCCCTTCGCGCCCGAAAGCTCCTCCTCCGTACCGGACTTGGCGTCGTAGAGCGGTGCCCGGCCCGTGCCGTCGAGGTTGGCGGAGCTGGTGGACGCGGTCACCGGGTGGAGCTTCTGCCCGCCCACGACGGCGAGTTCGGTGATCTGCGGGGCCGCCGCACGCCAGAAGCTGTCGAACTCGAAGGTGCCGTCGGTGGCCTTGCCGCTGACGGAGGCGTAGTAGCCACGCAGGGAACGGCCGCCTGCCGCGGTGCCGCCGTGCAGCCAGGTGTCGTCCCACGAGCGGGCGAAACCGAGCGTGGCGCCCCGGAGTTCGGTCGGCCGGTCCGTCCGGACACTGAGGCGGTGGGCCCCCCGGGCGTCCAGGACGACCGTGGTGTCCCCGCGGATCTCCAGCTGCGGACGGGCCAGGTAGGAGAGGGAGTCGTAGAGCGTGCCCGCGGTCTCCGGGGTGGTGATGAAGCTGGAGAGGAAGTAGCTGCCGGGGCGGATCGCGTACGTCTGGTCGACGGCGCCGTCGTTGAAGCGGCGCTCGCCGGTGGCGTCGTCGGTGCCGATGACATCGACGGAGGAGGCGCCGGTGGCGGGGTTGCCGAGGCGGTCGATCAGCTTGACGCGCAGGGTGACCGTCTCGGGCTGGACGTAGAGCGAGAAGGGGGTGGAGACGGTGACGCCGCCCGCGGCCTCCGCCAGGATGCGACCCGTGATGTCGCCGTACTGGGCGCGCTTGAGCGTGGCCGTCGGGTCGACGCGGAGCGGGATCTCGACCGTCTTCCCGGCGGGGACGGTGAGCGACGCGGTGCCGAGCCGGGCCACCGGTGAGCGGACGGTGGAGCCGTCGTTGCCGGTGATCCCCGTCACCGACAGCTTCAACTCCACCGCCCTGTCCGTGGTGTTGGTGTACGGCACGGAGACGGTCGTGCGGTCGGTCGCGTCCTGCGGCCAGTCGTAGGTGCCGGCCTGGACGGCGGGCGCGCCGAGGACCGTCTGGTCGACGGCCGCCTTGACGTCGAGGCGACCGCCGCCGGTCTCCCGGACGTCGCCGGGGATGCCGGCGTCGGCCGAGGAGACGAGGGCCGCCTTGATCCGGGCGGCGCTCCAGTCGGGGTGGCGCTGCTTGACGAGGGCGGCGGCGCCCGCGACATGCGGGGTCGCCATCGACGTACCGCTCATGGACTGATAGGCGTACACGCCCCGGCCGCCCGCGTTGGCGGCGGAGATGGCGACTCCCGGTGCGGTGATCTCGGGCTTGAGGGTGTGGGAGCCGTAGGCCGGGCCGCGGCTGGAGAAGTTCGCCGTGGAGTCGTCGCGGTCGACGGCGCCGACGGTGAGGACGCTCGGGGCGCAACCGGGCGAGGAGACCGTGTTGTTGCCGGGTCCCGAGTTGCCGGCGGCGATGACGAAGAGGGTGTCCGTGCTGGAGCGGGCCAGTTCCTCGGTGGCCTGGGCCATGGGGTCGGTGCAGTCGGTCTGCTCGGGGTTGCCGAGGCTCATGGAGACCACGTCGGCGCCCTGGTCGACGGCCCACTGCATGCCGGCGATGATCCACGAAGTCTCGCCGTAGCCCTGGTCGTTGAGGACCTTGCCGTTGAGGAGCTGGGCGCCGGGGGCCACGCCCTTCTTCCTGCCGTCGCTCGCGGCGCCGGTGCCGCCGACGGTGGAGGTGGTGTGGGTGCCGTGGCCCTGGTGGTCGTCGGCGTCGGCGGAGTCGGTGAAGTTCTTCGCCGCGCTGATCCGACCCTTGAGGTCGGGGTGGTCGGCGTCGACTCCGGTGTCCAGGACGGCGACCTTGGTGCCCTTGCCGTCGTAACCGGCGGCCCAGGCCTCCGGGGCGTGGACCTGCCTGGTCGACCGGTCGAGGGTGGCGGACACCTTGGCGTCCAGCCACAGCTTCTTGAACGAACCCTGGTCGACGTCGTCCCAGAAGGTGCGGGCTTTCTCCTTTTCCGCGTCGAGGGCCACGCCGTCGATCGAGTCGAGCACCCGGTCGCGGGCGGCGCCGCGCGGGGTCTTCGGGACGCTGCGGGCGGTGACGGCGCGGTCGTACGTCGCGATCAGCGGCAGCGTGTCGGTGTGGGCGTCGTCGTAGCCCTGCCGGACCAGGCCGGTGACGTTGAACAGCTCCTCGTCGACCCGTCCGGCGGCCAGCGCCTCGATCGCGCCCTCGGGATAGACGTACAGGTCGTCGCCGTCCTGGCGGGTCTGGGTGAAGGGGGTCGTGCCGTCCTCGCCGGGCAGGGCGACGGCCCCGTCCTTCGTGACGAGGACCCGGTCGCCGGTGACGAGGGTGACGACGGCGCCGGAGCCGGGGGTGGCCCGGCTGCCGGTCAGTGGTCTCGACGGGCCCGGATCCTCGGCCGCGTGGGTGGGCGCGGCGGTCGTCACGGCCAGCACGACGGCGGTCGCCGCCCCCATGGCCGTACGGCGTATCGCTCTCGCCAAGATCGCTCTCCTGCCGTGTCGCCGCATGCCCGCGTACGCGGAACGCGCAGGCCGAAGAAGCCCAAGTCGGGCATTGCGGACGGTGGTTGATGCTGCGGTGGCGCCACGATGGCAGAGGGGCGGGTGGTGCGGCGATGATGTGCCGAGGCGGGTTTGCGCCGTGGCCGGTTCCCGCCACGGCGCCGTGAAGGCCGCTCGGGAGGGGCGTTGATGCTGGGTGTGCTGGGGCTGGACGAGACGCACGAGTCGGCGTACCGGGCGCTGGTGTCCGTGGGCGCGGCCGACCTGCCCGATCTCGCGCGGCGGCTGACGCTCGCGGAGCACGACACCGAGCGCGCCCTGCGCCGCCTGGAACGGCACGGACTCGCGGCCCAGTCCTCCGCCCGGCCCGGCCGCTGGGTCGCCGCTCCCCCGGGTGTGGCGCTGGGCGCGCTGCTCACCCAGCAGCGGCACGAGCTGGACAAGGCTGAGCTGGCGGCGGCGCTGCTCGCGGAGGAGTACCGGGCGGCGGCGGCCGAACCGGCCGTGCACGACCTGGTCGAGGTGGTGATCGGCGCGGCGGCGGTGGCGCAGCGGTTCCTGCAGTTGCAGCTGGCGGCGACCCAGGAGGTGTGCGCCCTGGTCACCGGCAATCCGGCGGTGGTCTCCGGCGGGGACAACGACGCCGAGGAGCAGGCGGCCGGGCGCGGGGTGCGCTACCGGGTGGTGGTCGAGCGGTCGGTCCTGGATCTGCCGGACGGCATCGGCGAGCTGTCCGCCGCGCTGGGCCGGGACGAGGAGATACGGGTGGTGGACCGGGTGCCGACCAAGCTGGTCGTCGCCGACCGCGCCCAGGCCCTCGTACCGCTGACCTCGCACACGGCGGAGCCGGCCGCGCTGGTGGTGCACGCGAGCGGGCTGCTGGAGCTGCTGTCGGGACTGTTCGAGTCGGTGTGGCGGGAGGCGCTGCCACTGCGTCTGGGCGCCGCCGGGGTGACGGAGGAGGCGGCCGACGCCCCCGACGGGACGGACCTGGAGGTGCTGTCCCTGCTGCTCGCCGGGATGACCGACGCGAGCGTGGCCAAACAGCTGGACCTGGGGCTGCGCACCGTGCAGCGCCGGGTGAAGCGGCTGATGGAACTGGCCGGCGTGACGACCCGGCTCCAGCTGGGCTGGCATGCCTACGACAGGGGCTGGGTGGCCCGGAACTGAGCTGAGCGAACCTTCCTGACCTGCGCCTTCTCTCACTGTCCGGCACCCTGGACAGATGGGAGTGTGGGACCTCCTGCTGGTCGGCCTGGTTCTGCTGCTCGGCCTGTGCGGAGTACTGGTGCCCGGGGTGCCGGGGTCGTGGCTGGTGTGGGCCGCGGTCCTGTGGTGGGCGCTGAAGGACCCCCGGCCGCTCGCCTGGGGCGTGCTGGTCGGGGCCACCGTCGTGCTGTTCCTGTCCCAGGTCGTGCGCTGGGCGCTGCCCCCGCGGCGGCTGCGCACGAGCGGGGCGACCCCCCGGATGGCGGTGTACGCCGGGGTGGGCGCGCTGCTCGGCTTCGTGCTGGTCCCGGTCGTGGGCGCGATCCCCGGCTTCATGGGCGGCGTCTACCTGTACGAACGCCTCCGCCTCGGCCGCCACGGAGAGGCGCGGGCGGCCCTGCGCACGGTGATGCGGCAAGGGGGTTCCAGCGTGCTGGCGGAGCTGTTCACCTGCCTGCTGATCGCGGGGGCGTGGCTGGGGGCGGTGATCTGGGGCTGACGGGCGGCCTCGGGTGCCCGAGCCGACCCATCGAGGTCGCGCCTACGGCCACGGACGTAGGTCGTGGCTGGGCCGAGGAACCGATGCGCCGCGCGGCAGCGGCGTGTTTGGCTGGCGGCATGACCGAATTCAGCGAGGCCGAGCGGGCGTATCTGAAGTCGCAGCGGCTGGGGCGGCTCGCCACCGTCGATCCTCAGGGGCAGCCGCAGGCGAACCCGGTCGGCTTCTTCCCCCAGGACGACGGCACGATCCTGATCGGCGGCTACCAGATGGGCCGCAGCAAGAAGTGGCGCAACCTCCGGCAGAACCCGAAGGTCGCCCTCGTCGTGGACGACATCGTGAGCCTGCGCCCCTGGAAGGTGCGTGGGGTCGACATCCGCGGCGAGGCCGAACTCCTGGTGGGCCCTCAGGAATTGGGTCCGCATTTCAGCGATGAGGTGATCCGGATCCATCCGCGGCGGATCCACAGCTGGGGCCTAGAGGACGCCCTCGACGGTTAGCAGGGCGGTCTTGCACTCCAGCCCGCCGGCGTACCCCGTCATCGATCCGTTCGCGCCGATCACCCGATGGCAGGGCCGGACGATGAGCAGCGGGTTGGCGCCGATCGCCCCGCCGACGGCCCGTACGGCGGCCCTTGAGGCCCCGGCACGGGCCGCGATCTCGCCGTAGGTGACCGTCGCCCCGTAGGGAACGTCGTCCAGGGCGGCCCAGACCCGCTCCCGGAACTCGGTGCCCTGGGTGTGGAACTCCAG
>JABFXD010000029.1 GCA_013361925.1 Streptomyces sp.
GCGCCCACGACCGGGTAGCCGCCCAGCGCGAACACCGGCCCGGCGGCCCCGATCGAGGCCATGGTGGCGACCAGCCGCGCCGCCCGGACCCGCCCCATCACCCGGGCGTAGCGATCCACGCCCCCGAGCCGGGCCAGCTCGTCGTACGCCAGCGCCTCCAGTGAACCGGAGCAGAGTGCTCCGCCGATGCCCCACAGCACGAAACCGAGCGCGAAGGCGCCGTACGACGGGACGATCACCCACAGCGCGAAGCCGACCGCGTTGAACAGCGGGCCGACCCACAGCAGCAGCCGTCGGGACACGGCGTCGGCGAGGGCGCCCGAGGGCACCTCCAGGACGACGGCCGTGATCGACCACAGGGCGAAGAGCGAGGAGATCTGCCAGAGCGACAGCCCGGTGTCCGCGAACAGCAGCGCGTACACCGGGTAGAGCAGCACGAAGTCGTCGAGGAACGCGTAGCCGTACAGCGTGGTCGTCAGCCGGCGGACGCCGGTCGCGGGCACACGTGCGGGTGAGAGTGTCATGAGGCCTTCCCGGAAGGGCGGTTCGGACGTCGTCGGTACGGCGTCCGAGGCGGCCCTCGGGAGGCACGGCTGCTGGATCAATGTCGCCAGGTCATGACACCGATGCTAGACAGCTGCGGGCTCGCTGCCCAGCGAATATCGCCTACGTGATGAGCAGCGCCCGCAGTGCCGAGGGGGTCACCCCGGCCAGGCCGGCCACGACGGTCCGGCCGGGTGCGGCCTCGATGGGGGCGAGGGAGGGCACCGCGAGCACCGTGCAGCCCGCCGCCTCGGCGGAGGTCACGCCGGTCTCCGTGTCCTCGACGGCGACGCACCCCGAGGGGTCCACGCCGAGCGCCCGGCACGCGGCGAGATAGGGGTCCGGCTCCGGCTTGGTGCGGTCGGTGTCGTCGGCGGTGACGGAGACGGCGAAGCGGCCGGCGCCCAGTGCGCTCAGCACGGTGTCCGCGACCGACCGGGGCGACGCCGTCACCAGCGCGGTCGGGACGCCCTCGCGGGCCAGCGCGTCGAGCAGGTCGAGTGCGCCGGGGCGGGGCACGACACCGTCGCGGACCCGGTCGGCGAACTCCCGGTGGAGGGTGTCGGCGAGATCGGCGGCCGGGGCGCCGGTGGCGGCGGCCAGCCAGTCGGCGGTGTGCTCGACGGGACGGCCGAGGACGTCCGCCCGGTCCGCCTCGGTCAGCTCCCGTCCGGCGACCCCCTCCACCGCCTGCCACCACAGCCGCTCGGTGTCGACGAGCGTGCCGTCCATGTCGAACAGGACGGCCTGGAGCGGGAGTCGGGTCATGTCCTTCTCTTTCATACGGTCCGTTCCGCGACCAGCACCGGCCGCTCGGGCAGCGACACGCTCACCGGGGCGCCCGCGGTCAGGGCAGATGCCTCGTGGGCGGGCAGATCGGCCTTCACCTCGCCGCCGTCGGCGAGCCGGACGGTGACCCGGACGGCCGCGCCCAGGAAGGACGTGGCGAGCACCCGCGCCTTCCCGTCGGCGTCGGCGCTCACCCGTACCGCCTCGGGCCGCACCAGCACGTCCACGTCGCCCGTCTCCGGCACCGGGCCGTCGACCGGCAGCCGCTGCCCGAGCACGTCGACCACACCGTCGGCCACCCGCCCCGGGATCCGGCTCATCGTGCCGACGAACTCGGCGACGAAGGCGGTGGCCGGACGGCCGTACAACTCGGCCGGTGCCGCGCACTGTTCGAGCTTCCCGGCGTGCATCACGGCGACCCGGTCCGCCATGGACAGGGCCTCCTCCTGGTCATGGGTGACGAACAGCGTAGTAATGCCGAGCTCCTGCTGGAGCCGCCTGATCTCCTCGCGGAGCGTGAGCCGCACCTTGGCGTCCAGCGCGGACAGCGGCTCGTCCAGCAGCAGCACCCGGGGCCGCAGGGCGAGGGCACGGGCCAGCGCGACGCGCTGCTGCTGGCCGCCGGAGAGCTGGTGCGGATAGCGTCCGCCCTTGTCGGCGAGCCCGACCAGCTCCAGCAACTCGGCGGCACGCGCCCGCCGTTCCCCCGTACGCACCCCTCGCATCCGCAGCCCGAAGGCGACGTTGTCGAGCGCGTCGAGGTGCGGGAAGAGGCTGTACGACTGGAAGACCATCCCGGCGTCACGGCGATGGGCCGGGATCCGGGTGACGTCCTCGCCGTCCACCAACACCGCGCCGGAGTCGGGGTGTTCGAAGCCGGCGAGCATCCTGAGGGCGGTGGTCTTGCCGCAGCCGGAGGGGCCGAGCAGGGCGATCAGCTCACCCGGGCGGACGGTGAGATCGAGGCCGTCGAGGGCGACCGTGGGCCCGAACTCCCTTCTGAGTCCGCGGAACTCGACGGTGGCGGCTTTGTCGGTGGCGGCCTTGTCGGTGGTGTTCACGGTGGCGGCGTTCTCGTTCGTTTTCATGGTTCAACCCCGGGAGGTGGTACGGGAGCGCCCGCCGAAGCCGGCCAGGACGAGGAGCAGCAGCCAGGTGACGAGCAGGCTCATCACGGACACGGCGACGGACAACTGGGCCTGCGAGCCGCTGACGTTGACGATCCACACCGCGAAGGGCTGGAAGCCCAGCAGCTGGGCGACGGTGAACTCGCCGAGCACCAGGGCCAGGGTGAGGAAGGAGGCGTTGAGCAGGGCCCCGCGCAGGTTGGGCAGCACCGCCTGGACCAGGGCCTGCGGCCAGCTCGCGCCACAGCTCCGCGCGGCCTCGACGAGGGTGGGCACGTCGATCGCGCGCAGTCCGGCGTCCAGGGCCCGGTACACGAAGGGCAGCGCCATCACGACGTACGCCAGGACGAGCACGACGGGGAAGTCGGGGTTCTGGATCGCCACGAAGGTCTGGAACAGCGGCGTGCGCGAAAGGTGCTCCGGCCCCCACTTCAGGGCCGTGACGATGCCGGCGACGAACGCGATCGGCGGCACGACCAGCGGCAGCGAGCACACCACCTCCACCACCGGCCGCAGCCTCGGCGCCCCGAGCCGCAGCGCGACCATGGCGGGCACCATCAGCAGCAGGACGACGGCGATGGTGGCGAGGGCCAGCTCCAGCGAGAGCAGCAGGCTGGAGCCGAAGCCGCCGGTGGCGACGATCTGTGTGTAGGCGTCGAGGGTGAGGCCCTGGCCCGGCACGTCGACCGTGAAGACGACGGAGGCGGCCAGCGGCACCAGGAAGTACAGCCCGGCGAGGCCGAACACGCCCCACCGCCACAGGTTCAGGCGAGCCATCGCGCACTCCTCCGCTGCAGGGGCAGATAGACGGCCATGACGAGGCCCGCGACGAGCACCATGTCGAGGCTGAGGGCGAGGGCCACGTTCTCCTGGCCGACGAGCACGTTGCCGGAGAGGGCGTCGGCGATCTGCAGGGTGATCAGCGGGACGGAGCTGCCCACGATCGCGGCGGCGGTGGCGTAGGCGGCGAAGGCGCTGCCGAAGAGCAGGACGAACCCGCCGAGCAGCGTGGGCAGCAGCACCGGCAGGGCGACATGCAGCCAGTACTGCGCGCTGGTCGCCCCGTTGTTCTGCGCGGCCTCGCGCCACTGGACGCGCAGTCCCTCCAGGGCGGGCGTGATGGTGAGGACCATCAGCGGGATCAGGAAGTACAGGTAGACGACCACGAGTCCCCAGAAGCTGTAGAGGTCCCAGCCTTTGTCTGTGAGGCCCAGGTGCCGGGTCAGCACGCCGGCGTTGCCGAGGGTGGCGACGAAGGCGAAGGCGAGCGGGACGCCGCCGAAGTTGGCGAGGACGCCGGAGGCGGTGAGCACGGCCTCGCGCAGCGCGCGGTACCGGGAGGTGACGACGGCCTGGGCGAGCGGCAGTCCGAGGAGCGTCGCGAGGGCGGCGGACACGGCGGACAGCTTGACGCTGCCGACGAGGGCGGTGAGGTAGGCGCCCTGCAACGAGGCGGTCAGGTTGGCCGTGCTGTAGGCGCCGCTGCCCTTGACCGTGAAGGCTCCGTCGAGGACCGCCCAGGCGGGCAGCCCGAAGGCCACGGCGGTGAAGGCGAGCAGCGGGACGACGGCGACCCAGCCGAGCGACCGGCGCCGCCGCCCGACCGCGGCGGCGGGCGCCGTGTCGACCCGCGGGAGCGTGGCCGTCATCCGGAGACGGCCTTCGCCCAGCCCTGCCCGAGGACCGTCTTGGCCTTGTCCTGCTGGGCCTCGGTCGGGAAGGAGGGCGTGCCGGAGACCTCGGGGAGCTTGGCCGCCGCGGTCTTGTCGAGGGTGCCGGCCTTCTCCATGGCGGTCATCAGGGCCGGGCGGGCGTATCCCTTGAGCCACAGGTTCTGGCCCTCGGCGCTGTACAGGTACTCCTGCCACAGCCGGGCGGCCGCCGGATGCGGGGCGTCCTTGTTGATGGCCTGGGAGTAGTACTGGGAGAACTGCCCGTCGCTCGGCACGGCGACCTTCCAGTCGACACCCTTGGACTTGAACTCCTCGGCGTACCCGGCGTTGAGGTAGTCCCAGTCGATGCTGATCGGCGTCTCGCCCTTCTCGACGGTGGCCGGGGTGGACTCGACGGGCGTGTAATTGCCGTTGCCCTTCAGCTTCTTGAAGAAGTCGAGGCCGGGCTGGATGTCGTCGAAGGAGCCGCCGTTCGCGAGCGCGGCCGCCCAGACGCCGCCGAACGCCGAACCGGACTTGGTGGGGTTGCCGTTGAGGGCGACCTGGCCCTTGTACTGCGGCTTGAGCAGGTCGGCGAAGGTGGTGGGACAGCTCTTGACCCGCTTCGCGTCGCAGCCGATGGAGATGTAGCCGCCGTAGTCGTTGTACCAGCGGGCCTGGGCGTCCTTCTGCCCCTCGGGGATGTCGGCGAAGCCCTGGACCTTGTAGGGGGCGAGCAGCCCCTGCTGGGCCGCGCTGATCGCGAAGGAGCTGCCGAGGTCGAGCACGTCGGGCGCGCGGCCCTGGCCCTTCCTCGACGTCACGGCGTTGATCTCGTCCTGGCTGGCGCCGTCGGGGTTCTCGACGGAGATCTTGATGCCGTACTTCTTCTCGAACCCGTCGATGAGGGCACCGTAGTTGGCCCAGTCGCGGGGCAGCGCGATGGCGTTGAGCGTGCCCTCCTTCTTGGCCGCGGTCACCAGGGCGTCGAGGCCGCCGAAGTCGGCGGCGGAGGTGGCGGTGGCGGCGTTCTTGCCGTCGGCGGTGGTGGACGCGGTGTCGGGGGCGGCGCCGCAGGCGCTCAGGGTGAGCGCGGCTATGGCGCCGAGGGCGGCGGTTCTCGGCAGGGAAACGGTCACGGCTTCTCCAGGGCGTTGAGAACTTGTCTGAACAAGTTGGCCCCAGTAAGGCTGCCGCTGGTGTCACCCCCGTAAACACTGAAGAAACGCTGGACCCCGAACTCCGGGCCAATCAAGGGCCCCTCCGGATGCCGCCGAATGTCGACTAGGCTGGTCACGCTGTGCACAGCAGTCGACTCAGAGGGGAAGCATGGCGGCGCGACACGAAGAGATCGCCGACGAACTGCGCCGGGCGATCGACCGCGAGGAGTACACGGTCGGCAGCCGCCTGCCCGCCGAGACGGACCTCGCCGCCCACTACGGCGTCTCTCGCGGCACGGTCCGCCAGGCCGTCGCCGCGTTGACCGCCGAGGGCCTCATCGGCTCCCGCCAGGGCGCCCGCCGCGTGGTGCTGGCCAGCCGCCGCAGCCAGAGCTTCGCCGAACTGCGCAGCTTCGCCCAGTGGGCCCGCGCGATGGGCCGCGAGGCAACGGGGCAGGTCATCGCACAGGAGTACCGCCCGGCTACCGCCGAGGACGCCGTACGCCTCCAACTACGCGCCGGGACACCGGTGTTGCACGTCCTGCGGGTCCGCGGCCTGGACGGCGAGCCGGTCCTGCTGGAACGGACGGTGTACGCCGACTGGATCTCCCCCGCGGTCGAGCCCATCGAGGCCGACTGCCCCTCCGTCACCCAACGCCTGTACGACGACACGGGGTTGGTCTTCGCCTACGGCGAGCATGTCATCGACGCGGTCGCGGC
>JABFXD010000908.1 GCA_013361925.1 Streptomyces sp.
CTTCTCCGTCAAACCCGTGCTGACCGGCGAGAAGACCGTGCTGCGGCCGTTCACGGAAGCGGACGCGGAGGTCATGGCGGAGATCATCCGCGACCCCGACGTCGTCCGCTTCACCGGCGGGCCGGGCACCGAGTTCACCCTGGAGCACCTGCGTTCCTGGTACGGCTCCCGGTCCGCCCGGACGGACCGCCTCGACCTCGCCGTCACCGACCGTGCCACCGGTGAACTCGTCGGCGAGGTGGTGCTGTACGAGTGGGACGACCGGGCACGCGGCTGTACGTTCCGCACGCTCCTCGGGCCCGGGGGCCGTGACCGCGGCATCGGCACCGAGGCGACACGTCTCGTCGTCGGGTACGGCTTCGAGGAACTCGGCCTGCATCGCATCCAGTTGGAGGTCTACGGCCACAACACCCGGGCCCTGCGCGCCTATGAGAAGGCCGGGTTCGCGCGGGAGGGCGTCCGGCGCGAGGCCGATCTGCGGGACGGGCGGTGGGTGGACTGGGTGGTGATGGCCGTACTGGAACAGGAGTGGGCCGCCCTGAGAGAGGGGCGGTCCGGCCTCAACCCCACGGCTCGATGACGGTGACCCCCGCCCCCGGTGCCGTTCCCATCGCCGCCAACGCGGCCGGTGTCGCGTTCAGGTCGATCGTGGAGGTGACCAGCAGGTCCGGTCGCAGTACTCCCGCCCGGACCAGGGCCAGCATGCCCGGGTAGGTGTGCGCGGCCATGCCGTGGCTGCCCAGGATCTCCAGCTCCAGGGCGATCACGCGGGCCATCGGGACGGGGGTCGTGCCGTCCGTCGAGGGCAGCAGCCCGACCTGGAGGTGCCGGCCGCGGCGGCGGAGGGAGTTCACGGAGGCCGCGCAGGTGACCGGGGAGCCCAGAGCGTCGAGCGACAAGTGGGCACCGCCGCCGGTGAGTTCGCGTACCGCCGCTGCCGTGTCATCGGCCGCCGCCGCGTTCACCACCTCCGTCGCGCCGAACTTCCGTGCCAGCTCCAGGGCTTGGGGCGACACGTCCACCGCCACCACCCGCGCTCCGGCCGCCGCCGCGATCATCACCGCCGACAGACCCACCCCGCCGCAGCCGTGCACCGCCACCCACTCCCCCGCCGCGACCCGCCCCTGCTGCACGACCGCCCGGAACGCGGTGGCGAACCGGCAGCCCAGGGCGGCCGCGGTGGCGAAGGACAGCTCCTCGGGGACGGCGACCAGGTTCACGTCGGCGTGGTCGAGGGCCACGTACTGCGCGAAGGAACCCCAGTGCGTGAAGCCGGGCTGGGTCTGCCGCTCGCAGATCTGGTGGTCGCCGGCCGCGCAGGCGGCACACGTTCCGCAGGCGCACACGAAGGGGACGGTGACGCGGTCGCCGGGGCGCCAGGCGGTGACCCGGTCGCCGACCGCCTCGACGACACCGGCGAGTTCATGGCCGGGCACGTGCGGGAGCGTGATGTCGGGGTCGTGGCCCTGCCAGCCGTGCCAGTCGCTGCGGCACAGACCGGTGGCCGCCACCCGGACCACGACCCCGTGCGGGGCCGGCCGGGGGTCGGGCACCTCCCGCACCTCGGCCGGCTCGCCGTACCGCTCGAACACCACTGCCCGCATGTGCGCTCCCATCGCCGTGAAGGTCTGGCCCCTCCATCCTGACCCGGCTTCACCACGACTCCGAACCCCCGAGCGGCTCCTCGACCACCCTCCGCTCGCCGCGCAGCCGCAGCCCGGCCAGCGGGAACAGCAGCACCGACAGCATCGCGGCGCCGACCAGTGCCGCCGCCTCGTCCGTCTTCAGGACGCCGTCGTCGACACCGATCGTGGTGATGGCGACGACCAGGGGAAGCGCGGTGGACGCGAAGAGGGTGAGGGCGCGCCGGTCCCGTCGTACGAGATCCGGCGGGGCCAGCGCGTACACGGGCAGGCCGCGGACCAGGACGAACAGCAGCAGGAAGACCGGCAGGAGGAGCAGCGCCCGGCCGCCGGACAGCAGGGCGTCGAGGTCGAACTCGATGCCGGTGACGACGTAGAACACCGGCACCAGGAAGCCGAACCCCATCGCCTCGACCTTCTCCAGGACGGGCCCCGCGCTCTCCGGCGCCGCCCCGTGCAGCAGCAGCCGGGTGAGCATCCCGGCGGCGAAGGCGCCGAGCAGGGTGTCGAGGCCGAGCGCCTGGGAGATGCCGAGCATCACCGCGAGGAGCAGGACGACCAGGCGTACGGCGAACTGGCCGCTGCTGTGGAGGGTCTTCGCGATCACCCGGGGGAACCACGGCGGGCGCGGGCGCATCGCCCACCACACCGCGGCGGCCGTCAGCAGCGCGAACGCCGCCAGGACCGCCGTCGACCGGCCCGGTGCACGCCCGCTCAGCAGCAGCGCGATGGCGATGATCGGCCCGAACTCGCCGACCGCGCCGAACGCCGTCAGCACCGAGCCGAACCGCGAGTGCAGATCCCCCGCGTCCCGCAGCACCGGCAGGACCGTGCCGAGGGCGGTGCTGGTGAGGGCCGTACCGATGTAGACGCCCTTGGACAGTCCGGTGAGGGCGCAGGCCAGCACCAGTCCGACGACGAGCGCGGTCAGCCATGCCCACAGCGCGCGCTTGAGGGTGTCGCCGCGGACCTTGTCGAACTCGATCTCGTATCCGGCGAGGAAGATCAGCATCGCCAGGCCCAGGTCGGACAGGGTGTCGATGACCTGCCCGTCGCCGGCCCAGCCCAGTACGTCCGGGCCGGCCAGGATGCCCAGCAGGATCTCGAAGATGACGAGCGGCACCGGCAGCCAGCGGCTGACCCCGTACGCCAGCAGGGGTGCGAGCACCGCGATGGACATGATCAGGATGAGCGTCCCGGACTGCGACATGATCGGTATCTACCATGAAGTGCCGGTAAATCCCCTCCGTACCGGTACGAGCGGCCGGGCCGCCGGGACCCCTCTTGGAGAAATACCCCCTAGGGGTATAGTGTGAAAGAAGTGGACGCCACCGCGGGTCCCGTAGAACCCACACGCCTCGAAGAGGAGAACGAGATGACCGCCCAGAGCGACACCCAGGTCACCACCGTCTACAAGGTGAGCGGCATGAGCTGCGGCCACTGCGAGGGCTCGGTCTCCGGCGAGATCTCCGAGCTCCCCGGCGTCAGCTCCGTGAAGGCCGTCGCCTCCACCGGAGAGGTCACCGTCGTCTCCACCGCCGCACTCGACGAGGAAGCCGTGCGCGCGGCGGTCGACGAGGCCGGCTTCGAGCTCGTCGGCAAGGCGTAACCAGCACCTCCTGGAGTACGGAACATGTCCGGCACCACCGCCCCGATAGGCCCGCCCGCCGAGGTCGAACTCGTCATCGGCGGCATGACCTGCGCCTCCTGCGCCGCCCGCGTGGAGAAGAAGCTCAACCGGATGGACGGCGTGACCGCCACCGTCAACTACGCGACGGAGAAGGCGAAGGTCACCTACGCCGAGGGCGTCGAGGTCGCGGATCTGATCGCGACGGTGGTGAGGACGGGGTACACGGCCGAGGAGCCGGCGCCTCCGGCGCAAGAGCCCGCCCCGGCCGAGGACCCGGAGTCGGCGTCCCTGCGTCAGCGGCTCGTCGTCTCCGCCCTCCTCGCCGTCCCCGTCGTCCTCCTGTCGATGGTCCCGGCCCTCCAGTTCGACAACTGGCAGTGGCTGGCCCTCACCCTCGCCTCCCCGGTGGTCGTCTGGGGCGGGCTGCCCTTCCACCGCGCCGCCTGGACCAACCTCCGGCACGGCGCCGCCACCATGGACACCCTCGTCTCGCTGGGCACGCTGGCGGCGTACGGCTGGTCGCTGTGGGCGCTGTTCCTCGGGGACGCGGGCATGGCGGGCATGAAGGACGAGTTCAGGTTCACGGTCGCGCGCATGGACGCGAGCACGACCATCTATCTCGAAGTCGCGGCCGGTGTCACCACGTTCATCCTGCTCGGCCGCTATCTGGAGGCCCGCTCCAAGCGCCGCGCGGGGGCGGCCCTACGGGCACTGATGGAGCTGGGCGCGAAGGACGTGGCGGTGCTGCGGGACGGCCGCGAGGTCCGCGTCCCCGTCTCCCGTCTCTCGGTCGGGGACCGTTTCGTCGTCCGCCCCGGGGAGAAGTTCGCCACCGACGGCACGGTCGTCGAGGGCGTCTCCGCCGTCGACGCGTCGATGCTGACCGGAGAGTCGGTGCCGGTGGACGTCACGGTCGGGGACGCGGTCGCGGGCGCGACCGTGAACGCGGGCGGGCGGCTGGTCGTCGAGGCCACGCGCGTGGGCGCCGACACCCAGCTCGCGCGGATGGCGCGGCTGGTCGAGGAGGCGCAGAACGGCAAGGCCGAGGTGCAGCGGCTCGCCGACCGGATCTCGGCCGTCTTCGTCCCGGCGGTCATCGCGATCGCCGTGGCCACGCTCGGTGGCTGGCTCGGGGCGACCGGCGACCCGGCCGCCGCGTTCACCGCGGCCGTCGCCGTCCTGATCATCGCCTGCCCGTGCGCGCTGGGCCTCGCCACCCCGACCGCGCTGATGGTCGGCACGGGCCGCGGCGCCCAGCTCGGCATCCTCATCAAGGGCCCCGAGGTCCTCGAATCGACCCGCCGCGTCGACACCGTCGTCCTCGACAAGACGGGAACGGTGACCACCGGCCGTATGACCCTCCACGAGGTCCACGTCGTCCAGGGCGCCGACGAGAAGCAGGTGCTGCGGCTCGCGGGCGCCGTGGAGCACGCCTCCGAGCATCCCGTAGCCCGGGCGGTCGCCGCCGGTGCGGAGGAGCGGGTGGGGGCGCTGCCGGCGGTCGAGGCATTTCAGAACGTGCCCGGGCGGGGTGTGCGCGGGCGCGTGGAGGGCCATGACGTGGCCGTGGGGCGCCTCTTCGACGCGCTGCCGGAGGACTTGGCCCGCGCCAGGGACGAGGCCGAGAGGGGCGGTCGTACGGCCGTCGTGGTCGGCTGGGACGGGGCGGCACGCGGTGTCGTGGCCGTCGCGGACGCGGTGAAGGAGACCAGCGCCGAGGCGGTGCGGGAGCTGCGGGCCCTCGGGCTCACGCCGGTGCTGCTGACCGGGGACAACCGGACGGTCGCCGAGGCGGTGGCCGAGCGGGTCGGGATCTCGCGGGTCGTGGCGGAGGTGCTGCCCGAGGACAAGGTGGAGGCCGTACGGCGGCTCCAGGGCGAGGGGCGGGTCGTCGCCATGGTCGGCGACGGGGTCAACGACGCCGCCGCGCTCGCCGTGGCCGACCTGGGGCTGGCGATGGGGACCGGGACGGACGCGGCGATCGAGGCGGGGGATCTGACGCTGGTGCGTGGGGATCTGCGGGTGGCGGCGGATGCCATCCGGCTGTCGCGGCGGACGCTGACCACGATCAAGGGGAACCTGGTGTGGGCCTTCGGCTACAACGTGGCCGCGCTGCCGCTGGCCGCCGCGGGGCTGTTGAACCCGATGATCGCGGGCGCCGCCATGGCGTTCTCCTCGGTCTTCGTCGTGACGAACAGCCTGCGATTGCGCTCATTCCGTTAGGGGGCACCCTCTGGAGTCCGGCGCGCGGCTCACATAAGCTCTTCACAAGGCTCGCGCATCATCCTTACGCTTGGGCCCCGATCGGCGTATCGGTCCCCTTGCGTATCAAACGGACAAATGCAAGAGACGCAGATCACAGTGATGTGAACGTAACCATCGAAGGGGTTCGAAGGTCTAAGTTGGCGATGTCAGGCCGCGTCTTGGGGGGCGCATCCTGGCATCTGGGGATGTCTTGGGGGACTTCCTCAGAGATGCGTTGCCGGGACACGTACGTCGGGAAGCTTTGAGCGGCCCACCCGACCGTGCGCTGTCCCGGCAGATCGCACACCGCAGTACACACAAGTAGGAGTACGACGAGTTTTGCTCGTTCTGCTCAACACAGCGATTCAGGCGCTGTTTTCTCACAGACGCCCGGCCGGATCCCGTGGGGGGAATCCGCACCGGGACATGGGAAGGCGCCCTGGACGTCGGCCCGTGGGGGGACCGCCGCC
>JABFXD010000696.1 GCA_013361925.1 Streptomyces sp.
TTCCTCGGCGACCCGCGCGAACTGGGCCAGCACCAGCCGGGCGATCAGCCGCGCGGCCTCCTCGTGGCCGTGCCGGGGCAGATCGATGCGGACCCGCAGCGGGTGATGGGCGACGGCACGCAGGGAGAAGGGACGGAGGGTGTCACCACCGGAGCCGTCGGAGGGGACCGTGCCGCCGCCCGAGCCGAAGAAACCGTCGAACGCCGGCCGGTCGAGCAGGGCGAGCCGGTCGGCGAGTGCCGGGCCCGGGTCACCGGGGGCGCCGGCCTGCCGGACGCGTGCGTCCAGCTCACGGCGCATCGCCGCGTGCCGGTCGCCGGCCAGCCGGTCGCGCAGCTCGGCGAGGGTGGCCTGATCGCCCTCCAGCAGCTCCCGCAGGACGGGCAGGCTCGGGAAGCGGCCGTACGCGGCCCGGTAGGGGCCCAGCAGCTGGGCGAGGGGCCGTACGGCGCGCTCGGCGCCCGTACCGTCGAGGTCGCCGGCCAGCGCCTCGGCGAGGAACCCGGCCGCCTCGTCGGGGTCGTCGACCTCGGCGTAGGGGTCGAGGTCGTGCACGGAGGCGGGGTCGCCGACGCGGACGACGACGTCGTAGGCGGTGTCGGGCCCGAGCGGGGTGCCGGCGCCGCTCACCACGACGACGGCGCAGCTCCCGGTGAGGGCCTGGAGGGTCAGGGCCTCGGTGACCGGGGCGATCACGTGCCGGGTCTTGCCGGCGCCGGACGGGCCGACGACCAGCAGCGAGGTGCGCAGGGTCTCCGGGCCGAGGGCGGCGCCGATCCCGCCGTACGCCAGGGGGGTGCGCTCGGCCTCGGTCCAGCGGCCGATGCGGACCTGCCCGGTGAGCAGGTCGTGGCGGGCGGCGCGGTGGGTGAGGTCGCGGGCGCCCGAGGGGTGGGTGAAGGCGGCGGCGCCCTGCCGGAGGACCGTGTCCGTGAAGTCGGCGAGCCGGCCCAGCCGTCGGGCCCGGGTCCAGCCGCGTTCGATGCGGGCGCAGTCCACGTCGTTCATCCGCCCGGCGAGCAGTTCGGCGGCGAGCAGCTCGGCGGCCTGGTGCTGGCCGGCGTCGCGCAGTTCGGGCCAGCGGGCGCGGGGCTGTTCGGTGATCCCGGCGGGGTCCTGGCCGTGTGCGGCGCGGCGCCGGTCGGCGAGCCAGGTCCGGGCCAGCGGCAGCCAGGCGCCGAGCCGGGCGAAGGGCCACAGGACGAGGAGGACGACGACCGTGTCGAGCAGTTGCCTGGACGGCGACTCGTACACCCCGTACCCGTCGGTGATCAGCACGAGCAGGGAGAACAGCGGGGTGACGACGGGCACGGGGTCCCAGCCGACGACGGGGAAGGAGTCCGGGAAGACGAAGCTGAGCGCGACGATCGCGCCGAGGGCGGCGATGAGGGCCCGGGAGGGCTGAGCCTTGCGGCCGACGAAGTGCCGGGCGACGACCGCCCAGCCACCGAGCCGGATCACCACGTACACGAGAACGGCGAAGGAGACACCGCTGTAGACCTCCAGCGCCTCCACGCCCGGATACGGCACCGCCTCCCCCGCCAGCTGCTTGGGGGACGCCAGCGTGCCGCCCCACCACCAGTCGTCCGGGGTGAACAGCCGGAGCACCGTGAACTCGTACGGCACCTCGCCCCGCCGCCAGAACGACCAGACGACGAGCCCGACGACGAGGGGGATCAGCATGCCCGCGACGGTCACCGGGGAGAGCCGCTCGGCCTTTCGCGCCGCCTTCGGCCGCTGGTACCCGAACCGCCAGATACCGGGCTCCGCCGCGGGCCGCTTCTCGTTGAGCCAGTTGGCCACCAGCGCACCCGGGCTCTGCCCCGGCTGCGGCGGCACCCGCGGCGCGTCCGGTGGTCCCGCCGGACGCGGCACCGGGTTCGCATGCGTACCCCGAGCGTCCTGCGTCCCGTCGCTGTCCATCGCCCCTGCTCCCTGACCAGCCGTTCCGTCCACCATCAGCGGCCAATCTAACGCCCCCGCAAGGGGAGTTCACCGCTTACGCGGCCGCTGCCGCCTTTCCCGGACGCCCGGCGGCGCGAGGCCCGCCCGGGTCTCCGCTATGTCCACCACGGACAACCGGTGCCCCGGAAACCGCCCACATGGAGCATGCCCACCCCCCGCTCCCCGCCCTAGCCTGCGAGAAAAGACAAGAAAGCATCCGCAACACCCCCAGGAGCCCCTCATGAGCGCACTTCCGCAGGAGCGCCGGATCGTCACCGCCATCCCCGGCCCGAAGTCGCAGGAGCTGCAGGCCCGCCGTCTGGAAGCGGTCGCGCAGGGCGTGGGCTCGGTGCTGCCCGTGTTCACCGCGCGGGCGGGCGGCGGCATCATCGAGGACGTCGACGGCAACCGGCTCATCGACTTCGGTTCCGGCATCGCGGTGACCAGCGTCGGCGCCTCCGCCGAGGCCGTCGTACGCCGCGCGAGCGCCCAGCTCGCCGACTTCACCCACACCTGTTTCATGGTGACGCCGTACGAGGGGTACGTGGAGGTCGCCGAGGCTCTCGCCGAGCTGACCCCCGGTGACCACGCCAAGAAGAGCGCTCTGTTCAACTCCGGCGCCGAGGCCGTCGAGAACGCCGTCAAGATCGCGCGTGCGTACACCAAGCGGCAGGCCGTCGTCGTGTTCGACCACGGGTACCACGGGCGTACGAACCTCACCATGGCGCTGACGGCGAAGAACATGCCGTACAAGCACGGCTTCGGGCCGTTCGCGCCCGAGGTCTACCGCGTGCCCGTCGCCTACGGCTACCGCTGGCCGACCGGTGCCGAGAACGCCGGTCCCGAGGCCGCCGCGCAGGCCATCGACCAGATCACCAAGCAGGTCGGCCCGGACAACGTCGCCGCGATCATCATCGAGCCGGTGCTCGGCGAGGGCGGCTTCATCGAGCCGGCCAAGGGCTTCCTGCCGGCGATCAGCAAGTTCGCCGCGGACAACGGCATCGTCTTCGTCGCCGACGAGATCCAGTCCGGGTTCTGCCGTACCGGTCAGTGGTTCGCGTGCGAGGACGAGGGGATCGTCCCGGACCTGATCACCACCGCCAAGGGCATCGCGGGCGGTCTGCCGCTCGCCGCCGTGACCGGCCGCGCCGAGATCATGGACGCCGCGCACGCCGGTGGCCTGGGCGGTACGTACGGCGGCAACCCCGTCGCCTGTGCCGGTGCGCTCGGCTCCATCGAGACGATGAAGGAGCTCGACCTCAACGCCAGGGCGAAGAACATCGAGGCGATCATGAAGGCCCGCCTCGGGGCCATGGCCGAGAAGTTCGACCTCATCGGTGACGTCCGCGGCCGTGGCGCGATGATCGCCATCGAGCTGGTGAAGGACCGCGCCACCAAGGAGCCGAACGCGGAGGCCACCGCCGCCCTCGCCAAGGCCTGCCACCAGGAGGGTCTGCTCGTCCTCACCTGTGGCACCTACGGCAACGTGCTGCGCTTCCTGCCCCCGCTCGTCATCGGCGAGGACCTCCTCAACGAGGGCCTCGACATCATCGAGCAGGCCTTCGCCCGTATCTGAGCGAACCCCCATCTTTCACAGCCGCCCCGGGCGTGAACGCACAGCGGATTCCGGGTCTGGGGCGGCCGACGGCAGAGGGTGTGAAGAAGGTGTGCGGGGTGCATGGCAGGACCCGATTCCGGCTGTCGTACCCCCACTCGCTGCCGTAGGTTCTACCCAGATGAGAGATACACCCCGCCCACAGGGGACTGTGGGCGACATCAGGCCGGGGCCTCCCCAGCTTCGACCTGGTCGTGCCCTCGCGCACACAACCGGAGCCTCCGGCTCCGGATCTCCTCACCGATCGGACGGTCACGCGCCCCAAACCCCCCGGGGCGCGCGACGATCCGGTCCGGACGGCCGCCCCGGAACCACCCCCCCTGTTCCGGGGCGGCCGACCTCCTTTCTCGGGTCCTCCCTCCTTCTCGGGCTTCCGGCCCTTTTCTTCGCGCTGATCACCTGGCAGGTCGTGGCCGACGGCCCCCTGCTCCGCCTGGACGAGCGCGTCAGCCGCGCCCTCCTCCACCCGGACCGCGCCTCCGAACTCCTCGCCGACCTGGGCAACATCCAGGTGGCGGTGCCGATCCTCGCCGTCGCCCTGGTGTACGTGGCTCTGCGCGCCCGGCGCATGGGCAAGGACCGCTGGTGGGTGGCGCCCCTCGCCGCGGCCGTTCTGATGGCCCTGGTCCCGGCGCTGATCATCCCGCTCAAGGAACTCACCGGCCGCCACGGCACCCACGTCATGCCGCCCGGCCCCGGTTACTACCCCTCGGGCCACACCGCCACGGCCGCCGTCGCCTACGGCTCCGCGACGCTGCTGCTCCTGCCGTGGCTGCGGACCGCGTGGGCCCGCCGCACCCTCGTCGCGCTCTGCGCCCTCGCCGTGCTCGGCGTCTCCTTCGGGCTGGTCCGCCGCGGCTACCACTGGCCGCTGGACGTCGTCGCCAGCTGGTTCCTGTGCGCGGTGCTGCTCGGGGCGCTGTGGCTCTTCCTCAGCCGGCGCGGTCCCGACCGGCAGCCACTACCCAGCCCTTCCGCGGAACGGCCCTGACCAGTCCGCGTTCCCTGAGGACCTGGTAGGCGCGCTCACCGACCCACACCGCGACGCCCTCCGCCGCGGCGAGCCTCCTCGGGCTCGGCAGCCGTTCGCCCGGGAGCATCCGGCCCGCCGTGATGTCGGCGCGGAGACGGTCGGCCAGCCGGGTCCAGATCTCCTCGGGGCGGCCGTTGTACGTGCCGTTGTGGCGGGGCCGCTCGGACCGGATGGCGTGCCGCTCGGCCTCCGCCGCGTCGGCCGGGTACTCGATCCTGATGCCGATGACATCGGGACCCCACGGCTTGTCGCGCAGGTGGGTGCGGACACGGGTGAGCGGACAGGTCGAGATGCCGACGTACAGCAGGCCCTCGACGCCGTAGAGGCGGTACAGCGCCGTCCCGCGCCCCGCGTACAGGCTGCCTTCCTCGTCGAACAGGCCGCGCAGGAACTGGCTGTCTATGTCGGTCATACGGCCCGGCTCCTTCGCGTCGTCAGGATTCCGGCCGTATCAAAGTAGTCGTCCCGGGGCAGCCCGGGGCAGCCTCTTCGAGCAGTGGTCCGCGTCGGCCGCACGGGCGGCCGACGAGATGTCGGACGAAGGACGCGTGAAGAGCCGTCACGGTGTCACGGTGCGCTGTCGGGAAGGGGGAATGTGACAGCCCGCGTGACAGTGCGCTCTTCGGGCGGGGTCAGCCTTCGTCGTCCGTGGCCAGACCGGCCGCCGCCTCGTGCATCGCCAGTTCGAGGAGCGCCGGATCGGTCAGGGTGCCCGAGCCGTCCGGCGGGACCAGCCAGCGGACCCCGCCGGTGGAGCGCCCGGGATACGGCACGACGATCCAGGTGCCCGCACCGGCCGTGCGGATGCCCGTGCCGACCCAGCGCGCGGCCGTGCCGGGCGGCACGAGGAATCCCATCCGCGCGTCACCGAAGTCGACCAGCACCGGACCGGGCTGGTCGATGATGCGGGTGAGGACGTCGAGCGTGGGGTAGCCGAGCTCGCCCGGCAGGATGAGCACGTCCCAGGCCTTGCCGGCGGGCAGCAGCGCGACCCCGAGGGGGTTGCGCTCCCACTCCCAGCGGCAGGCCTCGGGATCCGGAGCCACGGATGCCAGCCACTCGACCGCCGTCTTCGCCCCAGTCATGAGGGGACCTCCCTTTTCCTCCGTGGACGCGGAGCGCGTCCACGAGGGAGAGGGAGGTCCCGGTCAGGCATTACGCGGGTTTCGGCACCTTGTTGGAGTGAACTGGATCACACGCCGAATGCGCCCCCGGCGCAACCGACCGCGCCCCCCGGAGAACGGGGGTCAGCTGTCGAAGCCCAGGCCCAGCCGGTCCATGGTCTTCAGCCACAGATTGCGCCGGCCGCCGTGCGAGTCCGCGCGCGCCAGCGACCACTTGGTCAGCGCGATGCCGGTCCAGGCGAACGGCTCGGGCGGGAAGGGCAGCGGCTTC
>JABFXD010000371.1 GCA_013361925.1 Streptomyces sp.
CGAGGGCGTGGGGGACGGCGCGGGCGCGGCGGTGCCGTCGGCCCGGCCCGGGAGCAGCAGCGCGCAGCCGAAGCCGACCAGGGCCGCCGCACCCACGGCGACCACGACGGCGGCACGCCGCAGACCGGAGCCGGGGCCGGGGCGCGGGCGGGCTGCGCGAACCGGTGGCAGTTCCTGGGTAGCGTCCTCGACGCCGAAGTCCTCGTGCCCGGACAGCCGTCGCGGCATCACCACGGACTCGAAGCCCGTGGTGCGTCGGGGCATGTCCTTCATCAGCTCGGCGAGGGCGTCGGTGCGGCGCGGGCGCAGGACGCGGATCGGTTCGAGGACCGGGCGGTCGTCCGGTTGCCCGGGCTCGGGCGATGTCGACACGTCGTTCTCCTTCCGTCCCGTGCTTCGGGTAGAGATACGGAGCGGGCGGCCAGGGAGTTCATCCTCGCTCTCCGACAGAAACGATCGATACGTTCAAAACTGTGTGATCTATTGAGCGTTTGAGCGATACCATGCTAGAAACCGCCGTCATGACGACTCGTTGGTCACGTCGCGGCCTGCTGGCCGCAGCCGCAAGCACCGGTACCGCCCTCGCGCTGGGCGCCCCCACCCGGGCGAACGCCGCGTCCACGTCGGACGAGTTCACGACCCTGCGGGCGAAGTGGCGCACGCTGATCCTCGGCGAAGGCTTCAGCCCCACCGCCGAGCCCTTCAAGAGCCGGCTCACCGAACTGGGCGCCACCGCGTCCCAGTGGCAGTCCTCCATGGCGCCGACGTCCGGCTCGCTGTGGCCGGACCTGGTGTACGCCGACCCGGAACCCGACACCGACCAGGAGTCGTACGGCTACTCCGGCAACCTCAACACCAGCTACAACCGGCTCAGCACGCTCGCCCAGGCCTACTGCCAGCAGGGCACGGGCCTGACCGGCGACGCGGCCCTCAGGACCGCGATCCTCACCGGCCTCGACCATCTGCACACCGAGGTCTACAACGCCGGGCAGACCCGGTACGGCAACTGGTACAGCTGGCAGATCGGCGCCCCGCAGGCCCTGCTGGACGTGTGTGTGCTGATGTACGACGCCTTGTCGGCGACCCGACTCGCGAACTACCTCGCCGCGGTGGACCACTTCGTCCCCGACTCCGCCGTCGCGAGCTACAGCGGCACCAGCACCGGGGCCAACCGGGTCGACCTGTGCCGGGTGCTGGCGCTGCGGGGGATCGTCGGCGCGAGTTCCGCGAAGGTCGCGCTGGCCCGGGACGCCCTGTCCCCCGTCTTCCCGTACGTCACGAGCGGCGACGGTCTCTACGCCGACGGGTCGTTCGTCCAGCACACGACCGTGCCGTACACGGGCTCGTACGGCTCCGTCCTGCTCGGCGGGCTGGGGATGCTGTTCGCGCTGCTCGCCGGGTCGACGTGGCAGGTCACCGACGCGAACCGGCAGATCGTGTTCGACGCCGTGGAGAACGCCTGGGCGCCCTTCCTCTACAACGGGCTGGTGATGGACGCCGTCTCGGGGCGGGCGGTCAGCCGGGGCCTCTCGGCCACCGACACCAAGCAGATCCAGCAGAACGACCATCTGCGCGGTCATCCGATCCTCGCGTCGATCGTCCTGCTGGGCCAGAGCGCGAGCGCCGCCGAGAACGCGCGCTGGCGCGGTCTGGTGAAGGGCTGGATCCAACGCGACTACTACAGCCCGCCGTTGAGCGACCCCTCGCTCGGGCTGACGGGACTCGCCCGCCTCCAGAGCGTCGCGGACGACACGACGGTCACCGCGATCGCCGAGCCGACCGGCCACCGGCTGTTCACCGGCATGGCGCGGGCCACCCACCGCCGGCCCGGCTGGGCCGCGTCGCTCAGCATGGCCGACCGCAGGATCACCTACTACGAGACCGGCAACGGCGAGAATCTGCGCGGCTGGCACACCGGCTCCGGAATGCTCTACTGGTGGGGCGACACCTACGCCAACGGCCAGTACAGCGACGCCTTCTGGCCCACCGTCGACCCCTACCGCCTGCCCGGCACCACGGCCTCCCGCAAGGTCCTGGCGGACGCGGCCGGCGGCGACTGGGGCGCATCCCTGCCGGACGTGAACTGGGTGGGCGGGGCCACGGACGGGCAGCGGGCCGCGATCGGCCAGTACCTCAAGGGACTGCAGTCCACGCTCCTGGCGAAGAAGTCGTGGTTCTGTCTGGACGACTCGGTCATCTGCCTGGGTGCGGGCATCAGGTGCACCGACGGCACGACCGTCGAGTCGACGATCGAGAACCGCAACCTCGGCCCCACCGGAAGCCACGCGTTCACCGTCGACGGCACCGTCCAGTCCACCGCCTACCCCTGGTCACAGACGTTCACCGGGGCCGGCTGGGCGCACATCGGCGGCATGGGCGGCTACGTCTTCCCCGGTGGCGCGCGCTTCACCGCGCTCAGGGACTCGCGTGACGGGAAGTGGAGCGACATCAACAAGGGCGGCTCCACGACGGTCCTCAACCGCAGGTACCTGACCCTGTACGTCGACCACGGCACGAACCCGACCGACGGAACCTACGCCTATGTGCTCATGCCGGGTGCGACCGCCGCCCAGACCCAGGCGCGTGCCGCCGCCACCGGCTGGCTGAGCGTCCTCGCCAACACCGACGACCAGCAGGGCGTGACCGTGCCCTCGTCGGGGTTCACCGGTGTCAACTTCTGGTTCGGCGGCACGGTCGGCGCCCTCGTCGCGAGCGACCCGTGCTGCGTGATGATCAGCGAGAAGAGCGACGGTACGGCGGTGATCTGCGTCAGCGATCCGAAGCGGATGAACACGGGCCTCACGCTCACCTGGAACCGGGCGGTGACCTCGGTGGTGTCGAAGCCGTCCACGGTCGCCTCGGCCACGACGGGCACCGCGCTGCGGCTGACCTTCGACGACATGACCGGCCTGGCCGGAGCCACCCAGAAGATCACCGTCACCCTCGGCTGAGGAAAGCGTGCAGGGACGCCTTCAGCGCCGCCACGAAGGCGTCCCGCGCCGCGTCGTCGAGCACGTCGAGCGACAGATAGGGGTTCAGGTCCTCCAGCTCGACCAGCAGCAGTTCCCCGCCGGGGGCGCGGCAGGCGTCGACGCGCTGGATGCCGTGGTCGAGGGAGTTCCAGTCGATGAACCGGCGCGCGAAGTCCAGGTCGTCCGCGGTGGGTTGGTACGGCTCCAGCTGCCAGCGACGGTCCGGGTGCGGCGCGTACAGGGCGTACTGGAAGTCGTGGTCGACGAAGTAGAAGGACACCTCGTAGGCGAAGTCGACGCAGGGCTGGACCAGGACGTCGCCCCTCGCGTGGGCGCGGACCTCGGCGGCGGGCACGATCTCCAGACCCATGGAGTCGGCGCCCAGCTTGGGCTTGACGACATACCGGTCCGTGTCCGGCAGGCGGTGCAGGTCGTCGGCGCGGTCGACGGTGGGGATGACCGGGAATCCCGCGGCATGTAGGTCGAGCAGGTACTGCTTGCCGGCCATGTCGGCCTTGCCGGAGAAGGGGTTGTACACCCGCGCTCCCGTCGCGAGCGCGCGCTCGCGCAAGGCGTCGTAAGCCTCCTGGTGGGTCAGCACGGGACCGCTGTTGCGGATGACCACCGCGTCGAAGGCGTCCATCAGCGCCGCCGCGTCCCTCGGGTTGCACAGGGCGAGGTCGAAGTCCTCGCGCAGCCGTGCGGTCAGGAAGATGTCCTCGTCGCAGTAGCGCCGCCCGCGTGCCTCGTAGGCGAGGTCGGTGACATACAGGATGCGCGGCATGCGGATCTTCTCCTCGACGGCGGCGGGAGGCGATCGTATGCGGCGGAAGTACGTCGAACAAAATGCCGGATCACCAGGTCACAGCCCCGCCGCCCACAGCTCGCGCCGGCCGATCCCCTTCAGGTCGGCCACCACCGTGCGGCGTGGTGCCGGCGCGATGGGGGCGTACGACGGGACGGCGAGGATCCGGCAGCCGGCGGCCTCGGCGGCCGTGACGCCGGTGGGCGAGTCCTCGACGGCGAGGCAGGCCGCGGGGTCGACGCCGAGGTTCCGGGCGGCGGCGAGATAGGGGTCCGCGGCGGGTTTGGTGCGGGGCGTCTCGCCGTCGGCGACCGTCGTACGGAACCGGTCGGGGCCGAGGAGCGCGAGGACGGTGTCCACGACGGGCCGTGAGGAGGCCGAGACCAGAGCCGCGGGGATGTCCAACTCCTGGAGGAGGTCAAGGAGTTCGAGCGCGCCGGGCAGCGGGGTGGCTTCCTGCCGGACGGCTGTCAGGAAGCGTTCCTCCAGCTCGGCGGCCAGTTCCCGCGGGTCGCCGCCGGTGCGGGCGTGCAGGAGGGCGGCGGTGTCGGAGACCGAGCGGCCGAGGACACGGGCCTCCTCGATGTCGGGTGCGGTCGCGCGGACGGTGCGCAGCCACAGCGACTCGGTGTCGACGAGGGTGCCGTCCATGTCGAGGAGCACGGCGTGCGGGGCGGCGGCGAAGGGACGGCCGTCCAGGGTCCAGTGCCGGTCGGGGTGGCGGCCGAGGGCCGCGAACGCCTGGGCGGCGACGTCCACGTGCCGCACTGTTGGCGGTGCGGCGCCGATACCGGGGCCCACCGCGGCCAGCCACGCCGTGCGCTCCTCGCGGCTACGGCCGCCATGGCCGCCCGCGTCGACGTGACCGTGGTCGGTGACGACGAGGACGGTCCAGTGTTCGTCGGCGTGGGACGGGCGGGAGCGCAGGGCGGCGAGCAGGCGGCCGAGGCGGAGGTCGGCCTGTCGTATCGACGCCTCGTACGGCTCGCCGCAGCCGAGGAAGTGCGCGGTCTCGTCGGGGGCGCCGAGGTAGACGAACGCCGCATCGATCTCGTCCTCGGCCAGGACCCGCACGGCCGTGTCGGTGATCTGGTCGTCGCAGCGTTCCCAGGCTTCCGGGGTGTCCGCGGTCGGCTCGATGAAGACGGTCCTGGACGGGGCCCGGAACAGGGGTCCGCCGTCGCGGACCTGCATCAGCGGGCGCCAGCCGGCCGCGACGAAGGTACGGCGGCCGTCCTGTTCGGCGAGCCGGGTGGCGAAGTCGGGGAAGACGTCGAGGCGGTGCCCGGTGAAGTCGTTGCTCCACACCCCGTGGCGGGCCGCGGTGACGCCGGTGACGATCGTCGCCCAGCACGGACCCGACATGGTGGGGGTGTCCGCGTCCACCTCGACGGGGGTGAGGAAGCCGTCGGCGGCCAGGGCGTCGAGGTGCGGGGTGGGCAGTCGGCGCAGGACGTCGAGACGTACGCCGTCGATACCGACGACGAGGACACGGTTGCGCACGTTCTTCCTTTCCGTTGTGGGGTGTTCAGGCCGAGCGGGACAGCTCCTCGGAGCCGACCGGGTGGGCGAAGGGCAGGCCTTGCGCGTACCGGGAGACCTCGTCGATGGCCCAGTCGGTCATCCGGTGCAGCTCGTTGCCGAGGGAGCCCGCGATGTGCGGGGTGAGCAGGACGTTGGGCAGGGTGTACAGGGGCGAGTCGGCGGGCGGTACGTCCGGTTCCGTGACGTCGAGGACGGCATGGAGGCGGCCGGTCACGAGGTGCGTGGTGAGGGCGTTCGTGTCGACGAGGGAGCCGCGCGCGGTGTTGATCAGGGTGGCACCGTCCCTGAGGAGTGCGATGCGTCGGGCGTCGAACATGTGGTGGGTCTCGGGGAGTTGCGGGGCGTGGATGGAGACCACGTCACTGCGCCGGGCCAGTTCGTCGAGTCCGACCGGCTCCACTCCGAGGTCGCGGGCCTGCCGGTCGTCGACGTACGGGTCGTGCAGAAGCACGTCGAGGTCGTGCGGGCGCAGCAGTTCGAGGAGTCGGCGTCCGATGCGGGAGGCGCCGACGATTCCGACCGTGCGGTGGTAGTTGCCGTGGCCGCTGAAGTACGGGAGCAGGTCGGGCCGGGTGCGGAGGGCGGCGTAGTCGCGGGCGACGTCGAGCACGCGCTTGTTCGCGAACAGGATGGCGGCCAGGGTGAATTCGGCGACCGGCAG
>JABFXD010000454.1 GCA_013361925.1 Streptomyces sp.
GCGGAGCCCCCGGTGACGGCCACAGAAGCGCCCCGTACCTTGTCAGACGTGAGCACCGTCGACCGCATCCGGCATCAGTTCAAGGCGCACCCCATGGCCCTGGACGCCGCCCTGGCGATCGGCGTCCTCGCCTGCATGGTCGCCGGCTCCTTCGTGGACCCGCACGGACCCGACGGCGTCACCTGGGGCATCCGCACCCCGGACCCGCTCAGCCTCGTCCTCATCGGCCTCAGCGCCGCCGCACTGGTCTTCCGCCGCCGCGCACCGATGACGGTGCTCGCCCTCACCGGCACCTTCTCCGTCGTCGAGTGCGTCACCGGCGACCCCCGCGCCCCCGTCGCCATGTCCGCGGTGATCGCCCTCTACACCGTCGCCTCGGCCACCGACCGCCCCACCACCTGGCGGGTCGGGCTGCTCACGATGACCGTCCTCACCGCCGCCGCGATGCTCGGCGGGCCCCTCCCGTGGTACGCCCAGGAGAACCTCGGCATCTTCGCCTGGACCGGCATCGGCGCCACCGCGGGCGACGCCGTCCGCAGCCGCCGCGCCTTCGTGCAGGCCATCCAGGACCGCGCCGAGAAGGCGGAGCGCACCCGTGAGGAGGAGGCCCGTCGCAGGGTCGCCGAGGAGCGGCTCCGTATCGCCCGCGATCTGCACGACGTCGTCGCCCACCACATCGCCCTCGTCAACGTGCAGGCCGGGGTCGCCGCCCATGTGATGGACAAGCGGCCCGACCAGGCCAAGGAGGCCCTCGCCCACGTCCGCGAGGCCAGCCGCTCCGCGCTCAACGAACTCCGCGCCACCGTCGGCCTGCTCAGACAGTCCGGCGACCCCGAGGCGCCCACCGAGCCCGCCCCCGGCCTCGACCGCCTCGACGAACTGGTCGGCACCTTCCGCAGCGCCGGACTCCAGGTCGAGGTCGCCCGCGCCGACGCCGGCACCACCCTGCCCGCCGCCGTCGGCCTCGCCGCCTACCGGGTCATCCAGGAAGCCCTCACCAACGTCCAGAAGCACGCGGGCGGTGCGGCGAAGGCCGAGGTCAGCGTCGTACGGGTGGGACCGAACATCGAGATCACCGTCCTCGACAACGGCGCCGGCGCCGAGGACTCCGCGGACGGCGGTGGCCACGGCCTGCTCGGTATGCGCGAGCGCGTCACCGCCCTGCGCGGCACCCTCACCACCGGTCCCCGTTACGGCGGCGGCTTCCGGGTGCATGCGATCCTGCCGGTCAAGACCCGCGGCCGGGCCGCCGACGACGCCGTATGACCGACTCGCGGAACTCAGGCGCACCCCGCGGAAGTTGTCGTAGCACCGAGCCCCCTGCCGCGAAGGACCCCGTATGACCATCCGTGTCCTGCTCGCCGACGACCAGGCGCTGCTGCGCAGTGCCTTCCGGGTGCTCGTCGACTCCGAGGCCGACATGGAGGTCGTGGGGGAGGCGTCCGACGGGGCGGAGGCGGTGCGGCTGGCCAAGGAGGAGCGGGCGGACGTCGTCCTGATGGACATCCGGATGCCCGGCACCGACGGTCTCGCCGCCACCCGCATGATCAGCGAGGACCCCTCCCTGGCCCAGGTCCGGGTGGTCATCCTGACGACGTTCGAGGTCGACGACTACGTGGTGCAGTCGCTGCGGGCCGGCGCCTCCGGCTTCCTCGGCAAGGGCAGCGAGCCCGAGGAGCTGCTCAGCGCGATCCGGATCGCGGCCGGCGGTGAGGCACTGCTGTCCCCGGCCGCCACGAAGGGCCTCATCGCCCGCTTCCTCGCCCAGGGCGACGGCGACGAGAGTGCCGACCCGACCCGCACCGCCCGCCTTGAGGCACTGACCGTCCGGGAGCGGGAGGTCCTGGTCCAGGTCGCCGGCGGGCACTCCAACGACGAGATCGCCGAGCGGCTCGAAGTCAGCCCGCTGACCGTGAAGACGCATGTCAACCGGGCCATGGCCAAGCTGGGCGCGCGGGACCGGGCGCAGCTCGTGGTGATCGCGTACGAGTCGGGGCTGGTACGTCCGAGGGTGGAGTGAACTCCACCCCGCGTACTGCGAGCGGAGTATGCGCCGGATAAGGAAATGGACCTGGGGGCTACGAAACAGCGGCCTCACAGGACACAGGGTGTAGGGGCCGCTTCTGCCGCTCACAGAATTGAGATCCCTGACCCATGTCCTGGCTGTCGAGATTCAGCCTCGCGCAACGTGCCCTCATAGGCCTGATGTCGATCATCGCGCTCGCCTTCGGTGCGATCGCGATCCCCCAGCTCAAGCAGCAACTGCTGCCCTCCATCGAGCTGCCCATGGTGTCCGTGCTCGCCCCCTACCAGGGCGCCTCCCCGGACGTCGTCGAGAAGCAGGTCGTCGAGCCGATCGAGGACAGCCTCGAAGCCGTCGACGGCATCGAGGGCGTCACCTCGACGGCCAGTGAGGGCAACGCCGTGATCATGGCGTCCTTCGACTACGGCCCCGACACCAAGCAGCTCGTCGCCGATGTCCAGCAGGCCGTCAACCGGGCCCGCGTCCAGCTCCCGGACTCGGTGGACCCGCAGGTCATCGCCGGTTCCACGGACGACATGCCGACCGTCGTCCTCGCCGTCACCTCGGACAAGGACCAGCAGGCCCTCGCCGACCAGCTCGACAAGACGGTCGTGCCGGAGCTGAAGTCCGTCGACGGCGTCGGCCAGGTCACCGTGGACGGCGTCCGCGACCTCCAGGTCACCGTCACCCCGGACGACGCGAAGCTCGCCAAGGCCGGTCTCAGCCCGGCCGCCCTCGCCCAGGCCCTCCAGGCGGGCGGCGCGACCGTCCCGGCCGGTTCCTTCGACGAGGACGGCGCCAACCGCACCGTCCAGGTCGGCGGCGGCTTCACCTCGGTCGGGCAGATCCAGGACCTGATGGTCACCGGGGAGGCCGGGAAGAAGCCCGTACGCCTCGGTGACGTGGCCACCGTGAAGCAGGAGCAGGCCGCCGCCGACGCCATCACGCGCACCGACGGCAAGCCCAGCCTCGCCGTGATGGTGACCATGGACAAGGACGGCAGCGCGGTCTCCATCTCCGACGCCGTCGAGGACAAGCTGCCCGCCCTGCGCAAGGACCTGGGCAGCGGCTCCGAGATCACCGTCGTCTCCGACCAGGGCCCGGCGGTCGCCAAGGCCATCAAGGGCCTCACCACCGAGGGCGGGCTCGGCCTGCTCTTCGCGGTCCTGGTCATCCTGGTCTTCCTGGCATCCGTCCGCTCGACCCTCGTCACGGCGGTGTCCATCCCGCTGTCGGTGGTCCTCGCGCTGATCGTGCTGTGGACGCGCGACCTGTCCCTGAACATGCTGACGCTGGGCGCGCTGACCATCGCCATCGGCCGGGTCGTCGACGACTCGATCGTGGTCCTGGAGAACATCAAGCGCCATCTCGGCTACGGCGAGGAGCGCCAGGACGCCATCCTCAAGGCGGTCCGCGAGGTCGCCGGCGCGGTCACCTCCTCCACCCTCACCACGGTCGCCGTGTTCCTGCCGATCGGCCTGGTCGGCGGCATGGTGGGCGAGCTGTTCGGCTCCTTCAGCCTGACCGTGACGGCCGCGCTGCTCGCGTCCCTCGTCGTCTCGCTGACGGTCGTCCCGGTCCTGTCGTACTGGTTCCTGCGCGCCCCGAAGAACACCCCCGAGGACGCGGCCGAGGCCCGCCGTCTCGCCGAGGAGAAGGAGGCGCGGAGCAGGCTCCAGCGGCTCTACGTCCCCGTCCTGCGGTTCGCGACCCGGCGCCGCCTCACCAGCGTCCTGATCGCGGTCGTCATCCTCATCGGCACGTTCGGCATGTCCGGGCTGCTGAAGACGAACTTCTTCGACCAGGGCGAGCAGGAAGTCCTCACCGTCAAGCAGGAGTTGAAGCCCGGCACCAGCCTGGCCGCGACCGACGAGCAGGCGAAGAAGGTCGAGAAGCTGCTCGCCGACACCAAGGGCGTCAAGGACTACCAGGTCACCGTCGGCTCGTCCGGCTTCATGGCGGCCTTCGGCGGCGGCACCGACACCAACCAGGCCTCCTACTCGGTGATGCTGGACGACTCGGCCTCCTCCGACGACGTCCAGGACCGCATCGAGGCCGGTCTGAAGAAGCTCGACGGCATCGGTACGACGACCATCGCGGCCGGCGACGGCTTCGGCAGCCAGGACCTGAGCGTCGTCGTGAAGGCGGCCGACGCGGACGTCCTGCGCGAGGCCTCCGAGGAAGTACGCAAGACCGTGGCCGGCCTTGACGACGTCACCGACGTCACCAGCAACCTCGCCGAGAGCGTCCCGCGTATCTCGGTCAAGGCCAACTCCAAGGCGGCGGCGGCCGGTTTCACCGACCAGACGCTCGGCGCGGCCGTCGCCCAGGCGGTCAAGGGCACCACCGCCGCCAAGGCGATCCTCGACGACACCGAGCGGGACGTCGTCATCCGGTCGGCGAAGCCCGCGCAGACCCTGGAAGAGCTGCGGAACCTGAAGCTCGGCCCGGTGAAGCTCGGTGACATCGCCACTGTGCGGCTGGTGGACGGCCCGGTGTCGATGACCCGGATCGACGGCCAGCGCGCGGCCACCATCACCGCCAAGCCGACCGGCGACAACACGGGTGCGGTGAGCCAGGACCTCACGTCCAAGCTCGACGCGCTGAAGCTCCCGGCGGGCGCCACGGCCGAGATCGGCGGTGTCACCTCCGACCAGGACTCCGCGTTCAAGAACCTGGGCCTGGCGATGCTCGCGGCGATCGCGATCGTGTTCATGCTGCTGGTGGCGACGTTCCGGTCGCTCGCCCAGCCGCTGATCCTGCTCGTCTCCATCCCGTTCGCGGCGACGGGCGCGATCGGTCTGCTGATCCTCACCGGCACCCCGATGGGCGTCCCCGCGATGATCGGCATGCTGATGCTCATCGGCATCGTGGTGACGAACGCGATCGTGCTGATCGACCTCATCAACCAGTACCGCAGACAGGGCTATCCGACGGTCGAGGCGGTCATCGAGGGCGGCCGGCACCGGCTCCGCCCGATCCTGATGACGGCCCTGGCGACGATCTTCGCCCTGCTGCCGATGGCCCTCGGGGTCACCGGCGAGGGCGGCTTCATCGCCCAGCCGCTGGCCGTGGTCGTGATCGGCGGTCTGATCACCTCGACGCTGCTGACCCTGCTCCTGGTCCCGACGCTCTACACGATGCTGGAGCTCCGCAAGGAGCGCCGCGCGAAGAAGCGGGCCCTGAAGCGGGAGAAGAAGGCGGAGGTACCGGCCCAGCCGGAACCCGCCGGAGTGTGACGAACCCCTGGGAGGGCGGCCGGGCGACCGGCCGCCCTCTCTGCTTCCCTGCGTATTCTGTGGCCTCGAACTGCCGTGCGCGGGAAGGGACATTCGGTCGTGCCACTGCACAAGGACGACCCGAAATCGATCGGCGGATACAAGCTGGTCGACCGGCTCGGCACCGGCGGCATGGGCGTCGTCTACTGGGGCAGATCCCGCTCGGGCCGTGACGTCGCCGTCAAGGTGGTGCACGCGCAGTACGCGGAGGACCGGGTCTTCCGGGCCCGCTTCCGCCAGGAGATCGACGCCGTCCGCAAGGTCAGCGGCGCCTTCACCGCGCCCGTGGTCGACGCCGACCCGGAGGCGGTACGGCCCTGGATGGCGACCCAGTACGTCCCCGCCAGCTCCCTCGCCGAACGCATCCGCGACCACGGCGCCCTCAGGGGCCGCGAACTGCGGCGGCTGGCCCTGGGGTTGGTGGAGGCGCTCCAGGACATCCACCGCGCCGGAGTCGTCCACCGGGACCTCAAGCCCGCCAACGTCCTGATGGCCGAGGACGGTCCCCGCGTCATCGACTTCGGCATATCGCGCGCCGCCGAGAACCACCAGACCCTCACCGAGACCGGCCAGATGATCGGCACCCCGCCCTTCATGTCCCCGGAACAGTTCACCGACGCCCGCACGGTCGGACCCGCCTCGGACGTCTTCTCGCTCGCCGCGCTCCTGGTCTTCTCGGC
>JABFXD010001032.1 GCA_013361925.1 Streptomyces sp.
CGGATCCCGCGCGGTCCCAGCTCGTCCGCCAGCGACTTCGCGAACCCGGCGAGTCCCGGCCGCAGCCCGTTGGAGATGGTCAGCCCCGGGATCGGCTCATGCACCGAGCCCGACAGCACGAACCCGATGACACCCCCGGCCTCCAGCTCTGCCGCAGCCGCCCGCGCGAGCCGTACCGCTCCCAGGAACACCGACTCGAACGCGCTGGTCCACTGCTCGTCCGTGTTGTCCGCGACGAACCCCGGCGCGGGACCGCCCACGCTGATCAGGATGCCGTCGAAGCCGCCGAAGTGCTCCCGCGCGGCGGCGACCAGCCGGGCGGGGGCCTCCGGGTCGGCGTTGTCGACGGCCACCCCGACGGCGTTCGGCCCCAGCTCGGCCGCCGCGTCGGCGACCCGCTTCTCGTCCCGCCCGGTCAGTACCACCTTCGCCCCGTCGGCGACCAGCTCGCGCGCGGACGCGTTGCCGAGGCCACGCGTGGCCCCGGTGACGACGTACACCCGGTCCTTCAGTCCAAGATCCATGACCCCTATCCTGCCTCCTCGTCCCCGAACAGGGCGAGGGCGGTGTTCACCAGTCCGATGTGGCTGAACGCCTGCGGGAAGTTGCCGAGGTGGCACTCGTGCACCGGGTCGTACTCCTCGGACAGCAGCCCCACGTCGTTGGCCAGCGCCACAAGGCGCTCGAACAGCTCACGGGCCTCCTTCGTACGGCCCGTCATGTGCAGGGCGTCCGCGAGCCAGAACGAGCACACCAGGAACGTGCCCTCGTCGCCCGGCAGCCCGTCCACCGTCGTGCCGTCGGTGCTGTAGCGGCGCAGGAAGCCGCCGTGGCCCAGCTCCTCGCGGATCGCGTCGACGGTGCCGATCACGCGCGGATCGTCGGGCGGCAGGAAGCCGACGCGGGGGATGAGGAGCAGGGAGGCGTCGAGCTCGCGGGAGCCGTAGGACTGGGTGAAGGTGTTGCGCTCGGCGTCGAAGCCCTTCTCGCACACCTCGCGGTGCACCTCGTCGCGCATCGCGCGCCAGCCCTCCAGGTCGCCGTCGAGCTCGGGGTTGTCCTCCACGGCACGCACCGCGCGGTCGACGGCCACCCACACCATCACCTTGGAGTGCACGAACTGCCGGCGCCCGCCGCGCACCTCCCACAACCCCTCGTCGGGCTGCCGCCACGCCTCGCGCAGGAACTCCACCAGCGCGCACTGGATGGACCAGATGTGCGGCTTGGGGGACAGGCCCGAACTCCGGGCCAGCGACAGGGAGTCCATGACCTCGCCGTACACGTCCAGCTGGAGCTGGTTCACGGCCTCGTTGCCGATCCGCACCGGCCGGGAGTCGTGAAAGCCGGTCAGCCACGGCAGCTCGAACTCGGGCAACCGCCGCTCACCCGCGAGGCCGTACATGATCTGAAGGTCCGCCGGATCGCCCGCGACCGCTCGCAGCAGCCAGTCGCGCCAGGCCTCGGCCTCCTCGTGGTAGCCCGCCGAGAGCAGCGCGCCGAGGGTGAGCGTGGAGTCGCGCAGCCAGCAGTACCGGTAGTCCCAGTTGCGTACGCCGCCCAGCTCCTCCGGCAGCGAGGTGGTGGCCGCGGCGACGATGCCGCCGGTCGGGACGTAGGTGAGGGCCTTGAGCGTGATCAGGGAGCGCAGGACGACGTCCTTGTACGGGCCGTCGTAGCGGCAGCGGTCCGACCATGCCTGCCAGTCCTCGACGCTGGTGGCGAGGGCGTCGAACGGGTCGGTCTCCGGTGGGCGCGGCTCGTGCGAGGGGTGCCAGGTGAGCACGAAGGCGACCTTCTCGCCCTCCTTGACGGTGAACTCCGAGTGCGTGCCGAAGTCCTCGCCCCAGGTGCGCACCTCCGGCTCGCTGCGCAACCACGCCGAGTCGGGGCCGGCGACGGCCACCCGATGCCCGTCCGTCCTGCGCACCCACGGCATGATCGAGCCGTAGTCGAAGCGCAGGCGGAGCGTGCTGCGCACGGTGACCTCGCCGCTCAGGCCCTCGATCACCCGTACGAGGTCGGGGGCGCGGTCGCGTTGGGGCATCAGGTCGGTGACGCGCACCGAGCCGGTGTCGGTCTCCCAGTCGGTGTCCAGGACGAGGGTCCCGGGCCGGTAGGCGCGGCGGGTGCAGTCGCCTGGGGCGTCGCGTGGTGCGATGCGCCAGTGGCCGTTGCTCTCGTCGCCGAGCAGCCTGGCGAAGCAGGCGGCCGAGTCGAAGCGGGGCAGGCACAGCCAGTCGACACTGCCGTCCTTGCCGACCAGGGCCGCGGTCTGTTCGTCGCCGATGAGGGCGTAATCCTCGATACGGGGGTGCACGGGATGCGGGTTCCCGGAGGTGCGGTGGGGCAATCCCGGGGTGGAGCCGCCCGAGTGATTTCGGCCGGCGGGCCTCAGACCGCGGCCGGTTCCGTCTCCGACTCCGCGCCCGACTCCGTCTCCGCCTTCTCCCGGCGGTCCCGCGTCTCACGCCGTACCAGCACGACCCAGCCGATCGGCACGCCCGCGGCGAACAGCCACCACTGGAAGGCGTACGCGTAGTTCAGCGCGGCGTTCTCCATGCCGGGCTTGCTGCCCATCAGCTCCGGGGTGTCGCCCTTGGGGTCGGGCGCGGTCTGGGCGACATAGCCGCCGAGGACCTCGGCGCCGAGCCGCTTCGCCTCCTGCGCGCTGTTGATCAGCATGATCTGGCGGTCGGGCAGGCCCTTGAGGTCCTTGATGCCGCTCGCCTCGGTCGTCTCGTCGGGCATCAGACGGCCGGTGACGGTGGTCTCGCCCCGCGCGGGAGCGGGGATCTTCGGGAACGCGGTCTGGCTCGGGCCGTCCGCGGGGATCCAGCCCCGGTTGACCAGCAGCACCTTGCCGTCGTTCAGGACGAACGGGGTCAGGACGTGGTAGCCGACCTCGTCGTCGGAGTTGGTGCGGCGGCGGACGACCACCTCGTGGGCGGTGTCGAAGTGACCCTTGGCGGTCACCGAGTGGTACCGCTCCTTGCTGGTCACGGTGTGTCCCGGGGACGTCAGCGACTCCACGGGCACCGGCTTCGCGTCCAGCGCGTCGGAGACCAGCTGGTTGCGTGCGGTGCGCTCGTCGTAGCGGTGCATCTGCCAGATACCCAGCCTGATCATCGTGGGGATGAGGAGGAGGGAGACCAGCGTGAGGATCACCCACTGCCGGGACAACAGGAAGCGGTACACCCCACGACGGTACAACTCGGGCCGCGGGGTGTTCGCACAGGGGTCGGTCGGGTTCGGTCGACCCGGTGGTCAGACCCGGTCGACGATGCCCACCTTCCCCTCCGCGCGGGCGCAGTGCGCACCGCAGAACCAGTGGCCCTCGACCTCCACGCCCTGGCCGATGATCTGGACGCGGCAGTGCTCGCAGATCGGGGCCATGCGGTGGATCGCGCAGGAGAAGCAGTCGAAGACGTGGACCGCGCCCTGGGCGTGCACCTCGAAGGTCATGCCGTAGTTGTTGCCGCAAACTTCACAAGTCGCCATGCGCCACAGGGTGAGCCGTCCACCCGGCGCGGGCGAGCGGGCGGCGGGCGAGTCGCGGCGCAATCACCCGTCCGTACGGTCATGGCGCGTGGTCCTACGGGGTCATCCTTCCGACGCCGGTGCCACGTTGCCCAGGAGCTGTCCGAACGCCGCCTCGTCCACGACCGGGGTGCCGTACTGCCGGGCCTTGACCACCTTCGACGTGCCCGAGTCGGGGTCGTTGGTGACGAGGAGGCTGGTCAGTCGGGAGATGCTCGTGGCGATGTGGAGCCCCGCCTCGATCGCGCGGTCCTCCAGCAGGTCGCGCTCGGTCGAGGTGTCCCCGGAGAACGCGATACGCATGCCCTGCTTGAGTGGTTTGCCCTCTTCGTAGCGTCCTGGGTTGGGATAGGGGCATGCGGGCCTTTTGCGGGCCGGGCGCCAACTGGTCGGCCGATAGCTGCTGTAGCCGCCGTACCCACCGCCACCGCCCACGCTGCCCTGCTGCCGGGGCACCGCGCGGTCCGTCCACTCGGTCAGCGGCCGGCACTCGTGCAACGGCAGCCGGATGCTCTGCGAGGCCGCGGCCCTGAGGCTCGGCCGGAACGCCTCCGCGAGCACGCGCGCGTCGTCCAGCGCGTGGTGCGCCCGCTGCTGGACGACACCGAAGTGGGCGGCCAGCGACTCCAGCTTGTGGTTGGGCAGCGGCAGGGCGAGCTCCTTGGACAGCGCGATGGTGCACAGCCGCTGCCGCACCGGCGCCTCGCGCTCCGCGCGCGCGTACTCCCGGGCGATCATCTGCCAGTCGAAGACCGCGTTGTGCGCGACGAGGACCCGGCCCTCAAGTCTTGTCGAGAACTCCTCGGCGATGTCCTGGAACAGGGGCGCGCCCTCCAGCACGTCACTCGTCAGACCGTGGATCCACACCGGGCCCGGGTCGCGCTCCGGGTTGACCAGCGTGTACCAGTGGTCCTCGACCTCGCCGCGCTCGTCCAGCCGGTAGACGGCGGCGGAGATTATCCGGTCGTCGCGGGCCAGTCCGGTGGTCTCCACGTCAACGACCGCGTATCCCTTCGGATACGCGGCCGGCCACTGGGTGGGGGAGGACGCTTCGGCGGTACGGTCTTCGAGCATGGTCCCTGAGGATACGGGCCCCCACTGACAGTCCCGCGCGCACCCGCCCGCAACCCTGCTCCGGCGCGGGGTACTTCACCGCCTCACGCTCCGGGGCCCGGCGGCTCAGCCCAGCGCCGCCACCAGATCCCCCGCCGCCAGGGCTTCCAGCCCGCAGCCGTCGACCGGGCCGGGCAGCAGCCGGTACGCCGAACCGGTGGCGCCCGCCGGTGCCACGCCCCCGTGGACGAGGGCGAGGAAGACGTGCCGGTGTGACGCGACTTCACCCGCGAGGGCGTCGGCCGCCTCGGCGGGTTGCCGCCTCCAGGGAGGCGTCTCCAAGGAGCGCACCCGCGTGGCGAACGCGGTGTCGGGCTCCTCCTCCTGCCGCCGGTAGTGCCACAACTCGTCCACGGCGCGCGGATGCGGTGCGCGCCGTATCACCACCACCTCGTCGCCCCGCGCGGTCGCCCGCCAGACCGCCAGGTCCCACAGCGTCGTACGGCCCGAGGCGAAGTACTGGTGCAGGTCCTGGGCGACCCGGCCGAGGTCGGCGCCGTGCCGGTACAGACTGTGGAAGCCCTCGTCGGCGGGGAGGTGCAGGTCGGTCCAGAGGAACGTACGGCGGTCGAGGTCGACCAGCATCGGGACGTGGACGCGCGAGTCGCCCACCAGGTCGTACCGCTGACGCACCGTCCGCGGGTCGTACGCCGCGTTCCGGTCCTCCTCGGCGGCGGACGGCAGCGCCATGAACCCGGCGAAGGCGTCCAGGAGCTCCTCGAACGCGACGTCGTTGAAGCTGAAGACGACCGGCAGCGCGAACCGCACGCCGTGCTCCGTGAGCGCCGCCAGATCGAGGTCCACGTACTCGGTCGCCCCGTCCGGCGCGGGCGCCGACACCAGGTCGCCGGAGTGCACGGCCGAACGGCCCTCGTGGACGAGGCTCGTGTAGTCGCACAGGCCCGTGAAGTTCCACTCGGCGTCGTACAGGGCCACCGACAGGTCGAGGTCCACGCGCTTCTTCGCGGGCTCCGTCCAGTGCAGGAACAGCCGCAGCACCTCGCCCTCGGGCAGCGGCTGCGTGCTGCCGCGCGGGACGGTGACGAGGGCCTTGCTGGCGGCGGTCTCGGCGGCGGGCACCGCGAGTCCGGTGAGCGCAGAGTCGAGCACGGCCAGGTCGAGGCGCGGCTCGTCATGCAGGGCCAGGCGGCGCAGCGCCTCGGCCTCCAGCAGGGCGCAGACCGCGTCGGTCACCTTCGGCGACAGGGGTACGCGCGTGTCGTCGATCGTGAACGAGTGGGTCACCTGGCCGCGCGGGAAGAACACCCGCCGTCCGCCCGGCAGATGACGGATCCGCATCCGCCCGAGCGCGGCGAGCAGCGG
>JABFXD010001044.1 GCA_013361925.1 Streptomyces sp.
CTCGACGTCTCCATCCAGGCGCAGGTGGTGAACCTGCTCCAGAAGGTCCAGCAGGAGCTGGGCATCGCGTTCCTGTTCATCGCCCACGACCTCGCCGTCGTACGGCACTTCTCGCAGCGCGTGGCCGTGATGTACCTCGGCAAGATCATCGAGGTCGGCGACCGCGAGTCCATCTACACCCGCCCCCGGCACCCCTACACCCACGCCCTGCTCTCCGCGGTGCCCGAGGTGAGCCTCACGGGGGAGGCGGACGCGGGCGGGCGTGAGCGCATCCGGCTCGCCGGGGACGTGCCGTCGCCGATCTCGCCGCCGTCGGGCTGCCGCTTCCGGACGCGATGCTGGAAGGCGCAGGACAAGTGCGCGGCCGAGGAGCCGCCCCTGGTCCGGATCTCCGGGAACCATGACGGCCATCTGACGGCCTGCCACTTCCCGGAGGACCCGACGATCGAGGGGCGCGACGAGGACATCGTGCTGGACCCGGCGCTGGCGGCGCTGGAGGAGGACCTGAACGACGACCGGTGAAAGACCGGTGAAAGACCAGGGAAAGACCCCTGCCCGAGGCTGGACGCAGGCGCGGGACGGTCGTTGTCCGACGGCCGCCCGCCGCATCCGATCCATCGGAAAAGGGAGAGCATCGTGGAACACACCACGCACGCCGAGACCTTCGGTGACCAGGGCACGCCCGGCACCTCCGAGGCGCCGCAGCAGCCCGAGTTCATCGAGGTCCGGCTGCTGGACAAGATCGAGACGATCCAGAACAAGCAGATCGACACCTGACAACGGCAGACCCCGGCGGCGGCCCGAACCGCCGCCGGGGTCGTTCTTCGAAGGAGACGATCGTGCAGCTGCCCCGGATCAAGGCGGAGCACACCCCGCACCGCTTCGACGACGGAACCCTCCGGCTCGGCGGCGGGGTCTACGGAGTCGCGGCGGAGATCGCCGATCCGCACGGCTGGGTCTGGGACGCGCTCACCCTGCTCGACGGCACCACACCGCCGGACCGGATCGAGCGCACGCTCGCGGACAGCCACCCCGCGCTGGGCCCCGAAGGCGCCCGCAAGCTGCTCGCCGAACTGCTGGACACCGGCTATGTCGAGGACGCCGCCGTCACTCCTCCGGACGGCCTCACCGACCGCGAGCGCGAGCGTTACAGCAGGAACCACACCTACTTCCGGTACGTCGACCTGCGCCCCGGCGTCGACGCCTGGTCCTCCCAACTGCGCCTCAAACAGGCCCGGGTGACCGTGCTGGGCGTGGGCGGCTCGGGCAGCCACGCCGCGTGGGCGCTGGCCGCCGTGGGCGTGGGCAGCCTGCACCTGGTGGACCCCGATGTGGTCGAGGAGTCCAACCTCAGCCGGCAGGTCCTCTACACCGAGGCCGACCTCGGCCGCCCCAAGGCGGAGATCGCGGCCCGCCGGCTCGCGGCCGTGAACTCCTCGGGCCGCTACACCCACGAGACCCTTCGCGCCGACACCGAGGCAGCGCTCACCGAACTCGTGCGGGACCAAGACGTCTTCGTCCTGTGCGCCGACGAGCCCCGCGGCGACCTCATCCGGAAGATGACGAACCGGGTCTGCGCCTCCCTGGGTGTGCCGTGGGTGTCCGCCGGCTACAGCGGCCCCCTGGCGACGGTCGGGGTGTACGCACCCGAAGGCCCCTGCTTCGAGTGTGTCGGCGCCGGCGAGGAGGCCAAGCTCAAACCCGGCTGGACCCCGCACCTGGGCACCGCCGGCGCCCTGGCCCCGGCCGCCGGCATCTCCGGACAGCTCATCGCCCACGAGGTCGTCACCCTGCTCACCGGCATCGGCGCCACCCCGCCCGGCTATGTGCGCGGGGTGAACCTGATCGCGCCCGACCAGCATGTCTTCGTACGGCATCCGGCCCGGCCCGACTGCCCGTTGTGCGGGACGTGACGCCCGCCGCGCCCCCGGAGTCCGACCCCACGGTCGTCCTGCACCCGCTGGAGGTGCGGCAGGACCGGGACGAGTGGATCGTCGGCCGGCAGGGCAACGAGCAGGTCGTCGCCCTCCCCGAGATCGGCATGGCCGCGCTCCGGCTGCTCGCCGAGGGACGCACCGTCGGCCAGGCCCGCGGCACGCTGCGCCAGGACACCGGCCGTGACCTCGATGTCGAGGCGTTCGCCGAATCGCTGGCCACGGCCGGTCTGGTCGCCTCGATCGGGACCCGGCGCTTCGAGACCGCGCCGGTCCCGGTCTCCCTGCCGCGGCTGCGGCAACGCCATGTCCGGTGGGTGCTCGCTCCCGCTCTCCACGCCGCCGTCCTCGCCGTCCCCGTGGCCGGACTCGTGACCGTCATGGTGCGGGGGAGCGGCCTGCCCTCCTGGGACGACCTGGTGTGGGCGCGGCTCGGCACCGTCAACCTCCTCGTGCAGTCGCTCGCCGCCTGGTGTCTGATCGGCCTGCACGAACTGGCGCACCTGGTGACCGCGCGGGCCGCCGGAGTGGCCGGGCGGGTGCGGCTGGGCACCCGGCTTCAGTTCCTGGTGGCGCAGACCGAGGTGTCCGGGATCTGGCTCAAGGGCCGCCGTGCGCGGCTCACCGTGTATCTGTCCGGGCTCGCCGTGGACGGCGCCGTCTGGGGCGGCTGTCTGCTCGCCCTCGCGGCCGGTGCCGACTCGCCCCTGCTGCCGGTCGTCGCGATGACCCTGGTCACCTCCTTCGCCAACCAGTGCCTGGTCTTCATGCGCACCGACCTGTACTTCGTCGCCCAGGACCTGACCGGGTGCCGCAACCTCTACGGCGACGCCGGCGCCTGGCTGCGCCACCTCGGGGCCCGGCTCCTGGGCCGGGTGAGCCGCGACCCGCTGGCCGGGCGGCGACCCGCCGAGCGGCGGATGCTGAAGGCGTACGCGGCGGGCGCGGTGGCGGGCTCGATCGGCTGTGTGTTCGTGGGGCTGCGACTGCTGCTGGACGTCACCTGGCCGCTGCTGGCCCGCTCCGGCCACCGCCTGCTGACCGACACCGGCCCGCTGCTGCGGCTCGACGCCCTGGTCACGCTGCTGCTTCTGACGGGACTTCAGCTGCTGTGGGCACGGCTGTGGTGGCGTCGGCACGGGCCGCGGGTGCGCGCGGCGATGCGCGCCGCACGCCAATTCCTGTGAGCCGGGCGGGCGTTGCTTGCCCCTCAGCCCTGGATTACGTTCTGTGAATGCTCACCCCCCGGCTTTGCTTTCGTGTGCTCGGCCCCCTGGAAGTCGAGATCGAAGGGCAGCCCGCCGCACTCACCGGACGGCAACGCGCGCTGTGCACCGCGCTTCTGCTCCACGCCAACCACGTGGTCTCCGTCGACCGGCTGATCGACTTCCTGTGGGACAGCCGCCCACCCGGAGCGGGCGCCGCCCGCGTGCGCGCCCTCGTCGCGGAGGTCCGACGGGTCCTCGGCCCGCTCGGCCCCAGCCTGCTGACCACCCGCCGGCCCGGCTACGTCATGCACGCCCGCCCCGGCGAACTCGACCTGCTCACCTTCGAACAGCTGGTCGAGGACGGTTCGCGCGCCGCGGCGGACGGCGACTGGGACACCGTGCGACACCACGCCGAGCGGGCCCTCGGCCTGTGGCGGGGCGAGCCGCTGTCCGACCTCCCGGAAGCGGCCGTCCGGGAAGCGGAACGGCGACGGCTCGGCGAACTGCACCTCGCGGCCCGGGAGAGCGCGGCCGAGGCGGACCTGGAGACCGGCCGGCACCGGCAGGCCGTCGCCGAACTCCTGCGCCTCACCACCGCCCACCCCCTGCGCGAACACCCGCACGCCCTGCTGATGCGCGCCCTCCAGGCGGACGGACGGCCCGCCGAGGCCCTCCAGGTGTACGCCGAGCTGCGCCGCCGCATGGTCGACGAGCTCGCCCTGGAGCCCTCGGACGACCTGCGGACCCTGCACCGACGGCTGCTGGCCGGCAGCCCTCCGCCAACCGCGCCACCCATACGCCGCCCGCCCGCGCCCGCCACCCCCAAACGGTCCGAGCGCCGGGTGCCACGCCAGCTCCCGCCCCCGCCCCGGCGCTTCGTCGGCCGCGACGCAGAACTGCGGCGCCTGGACACCGGTCTGCACAGCGCCGAACCGCTCGCCCTGCTCGTCGGCCCGGCCGGCGTCGGCAAGAGCGCCCTGGCCCTGCGCTGGGCCCACCAGGTCGCCGACCGTTTCCCCGACGGGCAGCTCTTCCTTGACCTGCGGGGTTTCGACGACGCCGAACCCATGGGCCCCGAGGAAGCGCTGCCCCTGCTGTTGCAGGGACTGGGCTGCGGCCCGCGGGACATCCCGCTCGGCACGGAGGCGCAGACCGCCCTGTACCGGACCCTGCTGGCGGACCGCCGGGTCCTCGTCGTCCTGGACGACGCGGCGGACCCCGCGACCGTACGGCTGCTGCGGCCCGCGTCCCCCGGGTCCCTGACCCTCGTGACCAGCCGCGACAAGCTCAGCGGACTGGTCACCCTGGACGGGGCGTACCGGGTGGCGTGCGACGTCCTGGACGCCACCGGCGCCCTGGAGCTGATCAGCTCCGTGGTCGGCGCCGAGGCCGTCGACGCCGACCCGGAGGCCGCCGCCGAACTGGTCGAGCTCTGCGACCGGCTGCCGCTGGCCCTGTGCGTGGCCGGTTCATGGATCGGCGGCAGACCCGGCAGCATCCGGACCTACGTCCGCGACCTCGCCGACCGCGGCCGGCTCGCCCGGCTGCATGTCGAGGGCGAGGAGAGCATCGCCGTACGCGCCGCCCTCGACCTGTCGTACGGCACCCTCCCGGACGCCGCCCGGCGCGTCTTCCGGCAGCTGGGCCTGGTCCCCGGCACCGGCCGCTCGCAGCGTGCGGCCGCCGCGGCCGCGCACACCGACGAGGCCGCGGCGAGCGACCTGCTGCGGCTGGCCCAGCGCGTGCACCTGCTGCACGACGCCGGGCACGGCCGCACCTCCTGGCACGACCTCGTACACGAGTACGCCCGCGACCGCACGGCCGCCGAGGACACGGCCGCCGAACGCGCCGCGGGCGTCGAGCGGGTCCTCGACCACTATGTGCAGAGCGTCGTCAACGCGGCCAGGACCGCGGGGCTGTACCTCATGCGCGACCGTCCCGACGCCGTCGACGGCTCGCTGCCGCGGGAGTTCCGCACGACGGAGGAGGCGTACGACTGGTTCGACGCCGAGTGGGACGACATCGCGGCGGCCATCGGCCATGCCGCCGAGCACGGTCCCGCCCGGTTCGCGTGGGGACTGGTCGACGCCCTTCAGGACCTCTTCCACCACCGGCGCCCGCTCGCCGACTGGATGCGGCTGGCCCTGCTGGCCCGGGCCGCCGCCGAACGCGACGGAGACCTGCGCGGCCAGGTCGCGATGTATGTGTCGGTGGGCCACGCCCGCTGGCGCAACGGGGACCTGCGCGGCGCCCTCACCGAGTACGAGCAGGCGGAGGAACGGGCGCGCAGGGCCGACTGGACCCACGGCGAGGCCGTGGCCCTCCAGGGCCGGGCCGTCACCCTGAAGCTGCTGGGCGAACCGCTGCGGGCCCTGCCCTGCTACCGGCGCGCCCTCGCCCTGTACCGCACCCTGGGAGACGTCAAGAGCGAGGAGATCATGCTGATCAACACGGCCTCCCTGAACCTGGCCCTGGGCCGGACCGACGCGGCCGAGGAGGCGGCCACCGCCGCGCTCGCCCTGATCGGCGGCACCGCACACCACCACCGGGCGATGGCCCTGGTCAACCTCGCCCTGACCCGGCAGAAGCAGGCCCGGTTCGCCGAGGCGGAGGCCGCGCTGCGCACCTCCTTCCTGGTCTGCCGTGACTCCGGGTCCACCTACGCCGAGGCGGTCGCCCTGGAGACCCTGGGCCGGGTACGGGCCGACGCGGGCCAGGACGAACGCGCGCTGCCGGTCTACGAGGACGCGCTCGCCGTCTCGCTGCGGGCGGAGAACCGCAACTGCCAGGTCGACTC
>JABFXD010000393.1 GCA_013361925.1 Streptomyces sp.
GGCAACGCCTATCTGGCCGCCCTGCGGCTGCCCGCGCTGCTGGACGCGCGCGCCGACGAACTGGCCGACGAACTCGACGAGTCGGTGTCGCTGGCGGTCGCCGACCGTGACGGCATCCGCTTCATCCACCAGGCCACCCGCCGCCGCGCGATGTCCCTGAGCTTCCGCATCGGCGACCTGTTGCCGGCCGAACGCACCGCGCCGGGCGCCCTGTTCGCGACGGAGTGGACGGAAGCGGACCGGCGCGCCTGGCGGGAACGCCGGGCGGCGGACCCCGAGGACCGGGGCTTTCCGGCCGTACCGCGCCGTGAACACCCGTGGCCGAACGAGGAGTTCGAGCGACGCGCGGCGCAAGCGGCCGTCGACGGCTGGGCGTTGGACGACCAGCTGATCGAACCGGGCCTGGTGGCGGTCGCGGTACCGGTACGGGACCCGCACACCGGGCGGATCGCGTGCGCGGCGAGCGTCGTCAGCCACACCAGCCGGCACACGGCGGCCGGACTGCGGGACACCCTGCTGCCCCGGCTGCGGGCGGCGGTGGCGGACATGGAACGGGAACTGCGCCAGACGTCCGCGCCGGAGCCGGGGTCCGGCCCTTCGGGCCTGGCGACCTGGACCGGGGCGTCCAAGCAGGAGCTCGGCAGGGGGTTCGTGGAGTCCCTGGCCCGCGGGCTGACCGTGCTGACCGCCTTCGGCGAGGGCCGGGCCGCCCTGACCCTGACGGAGGTGGCGAAGGCGACGGGCCTCGCGCGCGCCACGGCCCGCCGCGCCCTGATCACCTACGAGCACCTGGGCCTCGTCACCGCGACCGGACACCGCACCTTCACCCTGACGCCCCGGGTGCTGTCCCTGGGCTTCCCACCCCTGGCCCGCACCACGCTCGCCGAGATCGCGACCCCGCATCTGGCGGACCTGTCCGCCCGTATCCACGAGTCGGCGTCACTGGCGGTGCTCACCGCGCACGGCGACGAGATCCAGTACACCGCCCGCGTCGCCACGAACCGCGTGATGAGCGTCAACCTCACCGTCGGCACCCGGCTCCCGGCCTACGCCACCTCCATGGGCCGCGTCCTGCTCGCCGACCTCCCCCCGGCCCGCCGCACGCTCGGTGAACCGCGCCCGCTGACCCCGCACACCCTGACGGACCGCGCGGCCCTGGACCGACTCCTCACCGAGGTCCGTACCCGGGGGTACGCCCTGGTGGACGAGGAGTTGGAGGTCGGCCTGCGCTCGATCGCGGTCCCGGTGCGCGATCACCGGGGCCGGGTGGTGGCGGCCCTGAACACCGCGATGCACACCACCCGCCGCACCCCCGCGGAATGCGTGAGCGACCTGCTCCCGGAACTCCGGGCCACCGCGACGGCGATCGAACAGGACTTCCACACAGCGGGCCGCTTCACCCGGGTACCGACGTCCTGACACCCCCCGCCCCTTATCCGCTAGGCTGGTCGCCGGATCTCACCGAGATCCACACCACCCTGCCTTCGTAGCTCAGGGGATAGAGCACCGCTCTCCTAAAGCGGGTGTCGCAGGTTCGAATCCTGCCGGGGGCACAGACTTGCACAGCAGGTCAGAGGAGCAGAGGCCTCCCGTTCTCTTCGAACGGGAGGCCTTTCTCGTGCCTGGTGACGGTCAGGGGCGCTGTCAGTGCCCGGCGCTATCGTGGAGACACTCGTTTGGAGTATCACCGTGTGACGCGACCGTCACACGGTGTCGCGTGAAGGACGGCAGTGGCTCTCAAGAAGTCGGATCTGTACCGCTCGCTGTGGCGGAGTTGCGACGAGCAGCGCGGCGGCATGGACGCCGGTCAGTTCAAGGACTACGTGCTGACGTTGCTGTTCGTGAAGTACGTGACGGACAAGGCGAAGTCCGACCCGCACTCCTTGATCGACGTTCCCGTCGGCGGGTCCTTCGACGACATGGTCGCTCTCAAGGGCGACAAGGAGATCGGCAGGAAGACCAACGACATCATCCGTCGGCTCGCCGAGGCCAACGGGCTGGAGAAGGTCATCGACCTGGCCGACTTCAACGACGAGGAGAAGCTCGGCAAGGGCAAGGACATGCAGGACCGGCTCTCCAAGCTGGTGACGATCTTCGCCGATCTCGACTTCCGCGGCAGCCGCGCCGGGGGCGAGGACCTGCTGGGCGGCGCCTACGAGTACCTGATGCGGCACTTCGCCACGGAGTCGGGCCGGTCGAAGGGGCAGTTCTACACCCCGGCCGAGGTCTCCCAGGTACTCGCCAAGCTCCTCGGCATCGGCGCGGAGACACGGCAGGACCACACGGTCTACGACCCCACGTGCGGCTCCGGCTCGCTGCTCCTCAGGGTGACCGACGAGGCTCCGCGCGGGCTGACCGTCTACGGCCAGGAGAAGGACAACGCCACCTGGGCGCTGGCCCAGATGAACATGATCCTCCACGGCTACGAGGACCGTGACATCCGCAAGGGCGACACCCTCACCAGCCCGCAGTTCACCCAGGGCGGCCGACTGCGGACCTTCGACTTCGCCGTCGCCAACCCGCCGTTCTCGACCGAGTCGTGGAGCAACGGCCTGGAGAACGACTACGGCCGCTTCGAGTTCGGCCGGCCGCCGCAGAAGAACGGCGACTACGCCTTCCTGCTGCACCTCCTCAACTCCCTGAAGGACAACGGCAAGGCCGCGGTCATCCTGCCGCACGGAGTGCTGTTCCGCGGCCATGCCGAGGCCGCCATCCGCAAGGAACTGCTGAACCGTGGCTACATCAAGGGCGTCATCGGCCTGCCCGCGAACCTCTTCTACGGCACCGGCATCCCGGCCTGCGTCATCGTCCTCGACAAGGAGGACGCCGAGACGCGAACCGGCGTCTTCATGATCGACGCTTCCCAGGGCTTCATCAAGGACGGCAACAAGCACCGCCTCCGCAGCCGGGACATCCACAAGATCGTCGACGTCTTCACCAAGCAGACCGAGATCGAGCGCTACGGGCGCATGGTGCCGCTCCATGAGATCGCCGGCCCGAAGAACGACTACAACCTCAACATCCCGCGGTACATCGACTCCTCCGAGCCAGAGGACATCCAGGACCTGCACGCCCACCTGCACGGCGGCATCCCGGACCGCGACCTGGACGCGCTCAACGGGTACTGGGAGGCCTTCCCGAGTCTTCGTGCCACGCTGTTCCGGCCGAACCGCCCGGGCTACAGCGACCTGGCGGTCGGGGTGGCCGAGGTACAGCAGGCGGTCCTGGACTCCGACGAGTTCCAGAAGTTCGCCGCGGAGGTCCGCGGCCGGGTCGACGACTGGTTCGCCGCACACCGGCCGGCCCTGCGCGCGCTCGACCCGGACACGGTCCCCAAGGACCTGATCGCCGGTATCGGTGACGATCTGCTGGCCCGGTTCAGGAACACCCCTCTGCTCGACGAGTACGACGTCTACGAACAGCTCATGACGTACTGGCACGACGTCCTGCACGACGACGTCTTCCTCGTCATGAACGAGGGGTGGTGCCAGGCGGCGAAGCCCCGCAGGACCATCGAGGACAAGGAACGCAAGCTCTCCGAGACCCCGGACCTCGTCATCGGCTCCGGGCGCGGCGCCACCAGGCACAAGACGGACCTCGTCCCGCCGGCGCTCGTCGTCGCCCGGTACTTCGCCGACGAGCAGGTGGAAGTCGACGCACTGCGCGCGGCGGCGGCGGACACCAGCCGCGCCGTCGAGGAGTACATCGAGGAGCACGCCACGGAGGACGGCCTGCTCGCCCGGGCGATGGACGACGGCAAGATCTCCAAGGCCCTTGCCGCGACCCGTCTCAGGGCGGCCCGGCGCGAGGGGCTCGCGGAAGCCGACGCGGAGGAGGCCGAGGCGCTCCGGCAGCTGGTCCGGCTGTACGACGAGGAGGCCGGCGCCAAGAAGGCCGTACGAGAAGCCCAAGCCGCCCTCGATCTCGCGACGTTCAGGAAGTACGGAGAGCTCGACGAACGCGAGATCAGGCACCTCGTCCTCGACGACAAGTGGCATGCCACGATCGCGGACCGGGTGGCCGGTGTCGCGAACTCCCTGACGTTCACGCTCGTCGGACGTGTCCGACAGCTGGGCGAGCGCTACGCGGAGACCGTCGGGGCCATCGACACGGAGCTGGAGCACTGGGGAGCCAAGGTGGCCGGCCATCTCACCGCGATGGGCATCGCCCAGTGAGCGCGGGGGCGGCGCTTCCGCCCGGTTGGAGCCGTGCGCGGATCGGCTCGGTCGGCACGGTGGTGACGGGCAGTACACCGTCGACCGGCGACCGCTCCAACTACGGCCAGGAGTTCCTGTTCGTCAGCCCCGGGGATCTCGGCCGGACGAAACATGTGACGGCGTCTGCCAAGATGCTGTCCGCCCGCGGATTCTCCCGGTCGAGACGGGTTCCCGCGGGCTCGACGCTCTTCGTGTGCATCGGCTCCACGATCGGGAAGGTCGGACTCGCCGGTCGCGCTCTGGCCACGAACCAGCAGATCAACTCGATCGTCCCGACCGGCCAGGTCGACCCGGAATTCCTGTACTACGCCGTCAGTGTCCTGTCGCCCCTCGTGCGCGAGCGGGCCGGCGAACAAGCGGTGCCCCTGGTGAACAAGACGGAGTTCGCGGGGTTCGAGATCGCGTTGCCCGCTCTGCCGGAACAGCGCCGCATCGCGGAGAGCCTCGGGGACGTGGACGCCCTGATGTCCGTCATCGAGCGGATGCTCGCCAAGAAGCAGGCGATCAAGCTGGGCATGACGCAGCACCTCCTGACCGGCGGGACCCACCGCACCGGGCGCACCGACCGGCAGGCCGACGTGCGCCTGGGGGAGATCTCGGCATCCATCACGAAGGGCGCGACCCCCACGACATACGGGTTCGCCTGGGAATCCAGCGGCATCCCGTTCCTGCGGAGCGAGTGCGTCTCCGAGCGCGGCCTGGACCTGAGGCAGTCGATGTTCATCTCACCGGCCGCCCATCACGCCCTGCGTCGGAGCCGGGTCGCCGACGGAGACATCCTGATGACGATCACCGGCTATGTCGGCCGCGTCGTCCGCCTGGCGAACACGGGCGAGGCGAACATCAACCAGCACATCGCCAGAGTGCGGATCAAGGACGGCCGGTTCGATTCCGGCTACGTGTACCACTACCTGTCGCAGCGCTCGATACGGGAGTACTACGAGTCCATCGTGACCGGTCAGGCGTATCCGCAGATCAGTCTGGCGCAGGTCAGGAACACCGGCGTTCCCCCTCTCCCCCGCGAAGAACAGCAGGCGATCGCCGCGGCGCTGGATGACGCCGACGGCGAGCTGACCGTCCTGCGTCGGCGACTCATCAAGGCACAGCAGGTGAAGCAAGGCATGATGCAGCAGCTCCTGACCGGTCGTACGCGCCTGCCCGCCGAGGAGGCCGCGCTGTGAGTGACGTCGGGCAACCCGAGCGCAGGACGCAGGACCGTGTCATCGCCCTGTTCCGCGACTCGTTGGGCTACGAGTACCTCGGCGACTGGGGACACCGTGCGGCGAACGCCAACGTCGACGTCGAGCTGCTCACCCGGAACCTCCGCGCCCGGGGCTACGCCGACCACCTCGTCACCAAGGCCATCGACAAGCTGAGGAGCGACGCCTCGCTCGGCGGCGGCCGTGATCTGTACGAGGCGAACCGGGACGTCTACGGCCTGCTCCGGTACGGGGTGAAGGTCAAGCCGGGTGCCGGCGAGCAGACGCGGACGGTGTGGCTCGTCGACTGGGCGCGTCCCGAGGCCAACCACTTCGCCCTGGCGGAGGAAGTGACGGTACGGGGGCAGCACACCAAGCGCCCGGACATCGTGCTGTACGTCAACGGCATCGCCTTCGGGACGATCGAGCTCAAGCGCTCGAAGGTCGCCGTCTCCGAGGGCATCCGGCAGAGCATCGGGAACCAACGCCCGGAGTTCATCCGGTCGTTCTTCACGACCGT
>JABFXD010000648.1 GCA_013361925.1 Streptomyces sp.
TCGTCGGAGACCTCTATGAGGCAGGAGCCGTCGGCGAGCGCCGTCACCGCGACCTCGAACTCGCGCTCCAGGAGCGGCCCGTGGCGTACGACGTTGGTGGCCAGCTCGGACACCAGCAGCACCGCGTCGGCCAGGGCCGGGTCGTCACTCCCGTGCCCCCAGTCGGCCAGATGGTCCCGGACCCGGCGCCGGGCCAGACCGACGGAAGCCGGATGCCGGGGCAGCCGGAAGGAGTTGCGTCTCAGCACGTTTGCTCCTCACCCCGCACACACCTCCGTCACATGGTGCTGCGTCGGGCGGCTGCCCGGCGTCACTCGGGCGCGGGTCAATGCCGCGAGTTCGGGTCAGATCCAGTTGAGACGCCAGAGCCGGAAGACACCGGTGCCGTCCGAAAGGTACTGGCCACCGCCGACGTCCTCGCTGCTCACGACGTATTCCTTGGCCTGCCAGAGCGGGATGACGGGAACATCGCGCGCGACGGCGTCCTGCATCGACCGGAAGTCGTCCGCGGCGTCCGCGCGGTCGGCGTACTGCTGACTGGCCTGAATCAGCTTGTCGACCTCGGCGCTGCTGTAGCCGGTGTTCATGGTGCCGTCGGTGCCGACGAGCGGGCCGCCGTAGGTGTCCGGGTCGGGGAAGTCGGCGACCCAGCCGACCGCGTAGGCGTCGAGCTTGCCGGTGGCCCACGCCTTCTGGAATGCGGTCCACTCGTACGGCTTGAGCGTCACCTTGAACAGGCCGCCCGCCTCCAGCTGCTTCTTGAGCTCCGCGGCCTCCTTGTCGGCGGCGCCGCGGCCGGTGGCGTACCCGTAGGTGAACTTCACCGGCAGCGAGACCCCGGCCTCGGTGAGCAGTTCCTTGGCCTTCGCGGTGCTCTGCTTGGCGTAGGCGTCGAAGAACGCCGTGGTGTGGCCGGTGAGGCCGGCCGGGATCAGCGAGTAGAGGGGGTCGACGGTCCCCTCGTAGACCGTGGCGGCCAGCCGCTCGCGGTCGATCATCCAGGCCATCGCCTGCCGGACCTTGGTGTCGTGCAGCGGCGAGGAGGAACGGGTGTTGAGGTAGAGGTTGCGCACCTCGGAGCTGTCGGCCTCGGAGACCCGCATCGAGGGGTCGCTCGGGTTGAGCGAGGCGAGCACCTCGGGCGGCAGCTGGCGGGTGGCGACGTCGATCTGATGGGCCTTCCAGGCCGAGTTCAGCGCGTCGGCGTCCTTGAAGTAGCGCAGCTCCACGGGGCGGCCGGAGTCCTTGACGGCGCCCTTGTAGCGGCCGCTGGGCGCGAGGGCGACCTTCTTGTCCTTCGTGTACGACGTGAGTTCGTACGGGCCGGTGCCGTCCACGCCGTTGTCGGTGCGCAGGCCGTTGGCCGGGTACTTCTCGCGGTCGACGATCGAGCCGGCGCCGGTGGCGACCTTGAACGGGAAGGTGGCGTCCGCGGAGGAGAGGTGGAACGTGACCGTCAGGCCCTCGGCCGTCACCGAGTCGAGGGTGTCGAGGAGGGAGACCGGGCCGACGTCCGACTTGATCTTCTTGACGCGGTCGAAGGAGTACTTCACGTCCTCGGCGGTCATCGCCCGCCCGCTCGGGAACTCCAGGCCCGACCGCAGCTCGCAGCGGTACGTCTTGAGCCCGCCGCCGACGAAGTCGCAGTTCTCCGCCGCGTCCGGTACCGGTTTGGTGCCGCCCGAGTCGAAGGTCAGCAGCGACTGGAACACATTGCTGAACAGGGCCCAGGACCCGGCGTCATAGGCACCGGCCGGGTCGAGGGACGTCACGACGTCCGTCGTACCGACCGTGATGGTCTTGCCGGTGTCCTCCTGCGACGGCATCAGCTGCCAGCCGCCCACTCCCACGGCCGCCAGCACGAGCAGCGTCGCGAGAATCCGTATGCGAACCGATCGCATCGGTTTCCTTCCCCGGGCCCCTGACGGCCCCCAAGCGCATCTGCCACTCCCCTAGCGGCGCGGCTCACCTAATCACACGGGTTTCACCCTGGGGAAGGGGGATCTTGAGAGTTGAGAAAGTCATTGCCGCAAGGTGTTACGGAAGAGTTTCACAGGGCTCCCACAGAGTCCGCCGCGAACGGTTTCAGAGCGGCTCCGTGTGGCCTCACGCCTGCCGTGACGCCAGCTCGATGACCGTGATGTCCGAGGGCGCGCCCACGCGCGTGGGAGGCCCCCAGGCGCCCGCGCCGCGGCTGACGTACAGCTGGGTGTCGCCGTAGCGGTCCAGGCCCGCGACGGTCGGGTTCGCGGCCTCGGCGAGGAAGTTGCCGGGCCAGAGCTGGCCGCCGTGGGTGTGGCCGGAGAGCTGGAGGTCGACGCCGTGGTCGACGGCGTCGTGGATCTGGACGGGCTGGTGGGCGAGGAGCACGCACGCGCGCGTGGTGTCGCGGTCGCCGAGCGCCTTGGCGAAGTCGGGGCCCTGGCCCTCGCTCTCCCCGGCGATGTCGTTCACGCCCGCGAGGTCGAACCAGGGCAGTTCCGTACGGGCGTTCTCCAGGGGGAGCAGTCCGAGGCGGCGCACCTCCTCGACCCACTGCTCGGCGCCGGAGAAGTACTCGTGGTTGCCGGTCACGAAGTAGGCCGGCGCCTTCAGTTGCGCGAGCGGGGCCGCGGCCGGGCCGAGGTCCTTGACGCTGCCGTCCACCAGGTCGCCGACGACCGCGATCAGGTCGGGCTGCGTGGAGTTGATCGTGTCGACGACCGTCCGGGCGAAGCCGCGGCCGAGGACGGGGCCGAGGTGGATGTCGCTGACCACCGCGATCCTGAACCCGTGCGCCGCGCGCGGCAGTTTGGCCAGTGGCACAGTAACCCGCTTCACCCGCGGCCCGCGCAGCACGCCGTACGTCCCGTAGCCGACGGTCCCGACCGCCGCCGCGGCGGCGGCTGCGCCGACCACGCGGGAGACGAAGAGGCGGCGGGAGGGGGCGGCGAGAAGACGCGGGGAGGCGGGTTCGGCGGGCTCTTCGGGGGCCGGTCCCGCCGGTACGGGCTCCGGCTGCGGTACGGCGACGGCGGCAGGCGCGTTCCGCCGGTCCCGCCGCTCCAGGAAGCGGCGCAGCAGCGGTCGTACGGCCTCTCCCGCCACCACTCCCAGCAGCAGGTAGATCGACAGCGCGAGCCACAGGAAGCCGGGCCACGCCAGCACCTGCTGGAGCCAGAAGGGCGCTCCGGTGCGCTCGCCCACCAGGGCGCCGATCGCCAGCAGCCAGCCACCGGCGACGACCGCCGCGCCTGTCCGCCTGACCCACCCGGGGCCGCTGGTCGTGTCACGGAACAGACGGCGCCACAGATACCAGTTGGCGGTCACCAGGACGGCCAGGGCGAGCACGGCGAAGACGATGACCACGAAGTCGTATCCCTTTGTTGGCTTCTGCGGGGTTCTGGCCCGCTATGACGTCTGCCGCAATGCGCGCACCCCGCGCAACCCGATGCCGCCGACGACCGTCCCCAATACGAAGGAAACGACGGCGAGCGTCAGGTGGACCCAGAAGTAGGCGGTCGGGTCGCCCGCGTCGTCGAACGCGAGTCCGCTGCCGTCCTTGACGAGATTCTTGACGAAAGTGATCCAGATGACCCAGCTCCACACCCCGAAGGCGAGCAGGAACCAGGAGACGGGGCGGCTGAGCTTCATACGTCCAGTATCTCCGCCGGGTGACCGGTTCCGCGGCCGGGGTGGGGAGGGCGCTGGGACTTCACGGGCGGTGGCATGTACGTTTCCGACCGTGTCCGCACCCAAGAAGACCGCAAGGCGCACCCTGCTGGTCGTTTCCGCCACCCTGACGTCCGCCGCGCTGACCGCCGCCCCCGTGCTCGCCGCGCCCAGCCCCTCGACGTCCCCCTCGGCCACTCCGCCCGCGACCATGTCGACCGTCGGCGGCACCCGGCTCGGGCAGGCCGGGACCCAGGTCAACCTGGCGAGCGGGGTGCCGGTGCTGCCCAAGAACCTCACCTCGCGGTCGTGGATCGTCTCCGACGCCGAGTCCGGCCAGGTGCTCGCCGCGCACAACGCGCACTGGCGGCTGGCCCCCGCGAGCACCCTGAAGATGCTGTTCGCCGACACCGTCCTGCCGAAGTTCCCCAGCACCACCGAGCACAAGGTCGTCCCCTCCGACCTGGCGGGCGTCGGCGCCGGATCCAGCATGGTCGGCATAAAGGAGGGCGAGACCTACACCGTCCACGACCTGTGGCTCGGCGTCTTCCTGCGCTCCGGCAACGACGCCGTGCACGTGCTGTCCGCGATGAACGACGGCGTCAAGAACACGGTCGCGGAGATGAACGAGCACGCCGAGGAGCTCCAGGCCCTCGACACCCACGTGGTCAGCCCCGACGGCTATGACGCCGAGGGCCAGGTGTCGAGCGCGTACGACCTGACGCTGTTCGCCCGCTCCGGGCTGCAGAAGAAGGACTTCCGCGAGTACTGCTCGACCGTCACCGCCAAGTTCCCGGGCGAGACGAAGAAGAACAAGAAGGGCAAGAAGGTCCGCGGGTCCTTCGAGATCCAGAACACCAACCGGCTGCTGTCCGGCGACTCCGACATAGACGTCTACCAGGGCATCGCCGGCGTCAAGAACGGCAACACCACCAACGCGGGCGCCACCTTCACCGGCGTCGCCGAACGCGACGGCAAGGTGCTGCTCGTCACCGTCATGAACCCCGAGAAGAACGAGCACAACGAGGTCTACAAGGAGACCGCGAAGCTCTTCGACTGGGGCTTCAAGGCCGCGGGCAAGGTGGAGCCGGTGGGCGAGCTGGTCCTGCCGAAGAGCGCGGCGCAGCCGAGCGCCCAGCCGGGTGCGACGGCCTCCGGGGAGGCGGGCGGCGCCGTCGGTGGCAGCGGCGGGTCCTCCGCCAAGCCGGTGGCGAGCGCCACGGCGTCCTCCGGCACGGGCGGCATGGGCGTCGCCCTCGCGATCACCGGCGGGGTGCTGGCACTGCTGGCGGCCGGCGCCTACCTGGTCAACCGCCGGTGGCCGCTGCCGGATCTCGTACGGCGTCGTCGCTGACCTCGTCCGGCTCGTCCTCCTTGCTCTGCGTCGCCGTCCAGGAGGCGCAGAACAGGACGAGTTTCGACGTGAAGTTGATCCACAGCAGCAGGGCCACGGGGACGCCGAACGCGCCGTACATGCTCTTCGCGGCCACGCCCTGCATATAGCCGCTCAGCAGCAGCTTCAGCAGCTCGAACCCGACCGCGCCGATGAGCGCCGCCACCAGCAGCCGACGGCGGGTCGGTTCGACGCCGGGCAGCAGGGTGAGGACGTACAGCAGGAGCAGGAAGTCGGCGAGTACGGCGATCAGGAACGCCGCGCACCGCAGCAGGACCGCGCCCCAGCCCTCCCGGTCGATGCCGATCTGGTCGCTGATCCAGCCGACCATGGCGGAGCCGACGGCGGACGCGGCGATGGTCACGAGCAGGGCGCCGCCGAGGCCGAGCAGGATGCCGGTGTCCTTGGCCTTGCTCAGGAGCGGGTTCACCTCCTCGTCGGGCAGCTCCCACACCGCGCGCAGGCATTCGCGCATGGAGCCGACCCAGCCGATGCCGGTGAACAGCAGGACGGCGCCGGCGATGAGCCCGATCGTGCCGGCGTTGGCGACCAGGCTGTCGATGTCGAGCTGGTCGGAGATGCCGGGCACCTGGTCGGCGATCTTGTTCTGCAGCTCGTCCTGCTGCGACGTGCTGAGGGTCGCGGCGGCGACCGCCGCGGCCACGGTCAGCAGGGGGAACAGCGCGACAAAACTGATGAACGTCATCGCCGCGGCCAACCGCGTCCACTTCACCCGGTCGAGGCGCTCGTACGACCGCCACGCGTGCGTGGCCATCAGCCGGACGACCGCCGGCCCGACTACGGGGAGGTTCTTCAGCCAGTCCATGTCCGCCTCTGTGCTCGGTGACCCAGGTATGCCCCACGTCCTGAAGACCCATGTACG
>JABFXD010000596.1 GCA_013361925.1 Streptomyces sp.
GCTGCTCGCGGGCGGCCACGGCGACTGGGGCTTCACCGCCTTCGCCATCACCGGCGTCTGGTCGATGTGCTTCATCGGCTTCGCCGCGCTGCGCACCGCCAAGCAGGGCGTGCCGACGGCCGGCGAGCAGGAGCTGGTCGGCTCACACTGACCTGAGTCACCACAGGGGGAGCAGGCCGAAGCCGGCCACCGCGAAGTCAGGGGCGGTGGCCGGCTTCCTGCGTGAGGTCGGGCGCGGCGATGTCGATGGGTCCGGAGAAGGCTCCGGCAGCGGTCCGGAGGGCGGCTTCGGGGTCAGTGCCGGGCCAGAGGTGAGTGAGCAACAGGCGTTCGGCACCGGCCTGTTGGGCGTACTCGCCCGCGAGCCGCGCGGTGAGCAGGTGCGGCGCGTCGGCGTCCGGCACCTTGTCCACATACGTCGCCTCCGACAGGAACAGATCCGCGCCCTCCGCCAGCTGGGGGATGCCGGGGCTCGGGCCGGTGTCGCCGGTGTAGGCGAGAACCGCGTCCGGGGTGGCGAGGCGGATGCCCGCGTTGGGCACGAAGTGCGGCAGGAGGCGGGTCTCGGCCGTGAACGGGCCGATCCGCAGGCCCTCGCCCGGCCGGAACTCGCGGAGGTCGTACGCCGTCGCCAGCATGCCCGGCCGGTCGAGTGCGAGTACGGCGTCCAGCGCCCCGTGCGGGGCGTACACCGGCAGCGCAGGGGGCGGAACGTCGCTCAACCCCCGTGCCCGCAGCAGGGGGTTGAGATCGGCGCAGTGGTCCGGGTGCCCGTGGCTGACCAACACGGCGTCGACCGCGTCGACCTCGATGTGCCGGAGCAGCTGGGGCATCGTCGCGTAACCGGGATCGATCAGCAGGCGGAAACCCTCGTACTCGACGAGATAGCCGCTGCACGCCTGTTCCGCGGTGGGCCAGGCGCCGCAGCCGCCGAGAACCGTCAATCGCATGCCATGGAAGCCTAGTTGACGTCAGTCCTTGCCCATCTGGTCCTCGGCCGACAGGTGTTCCACCGTCCTGCCCGTCTCGGTGAACGTGCGGGTGACGTGGCCCGAGGAGTACACCCACAGGATGCGCAGCGGGGTGCTGCCGATGTTGCGGAACAGATGGGGGACGGGGGAGGGGATGTACGTGGTGTCGTACCGCTCCAGCTTCGTGACCTCGCCGTCGACCCACACCTCCGCCTCGCCGTCGAGGATCGTCACGTGCTCGTCGCAGTTGTGCGAGTGCAGCGGTGCCCCGGAGCCGACCGGATAGACGCTCATCCCGCTGGTGATCAGGTTCTCCCCGCCGGCCGACGGCGTGGTGATCAGCGGTGTCGTCACCACGGCCCCGCCCCGGTCGAGCAAAGGTACCGACGCGGCCTTGATGATCGTGGTCATCCGGAGTTCCTCTCCACTGCACGGTGCTGTGTCGACCGACGTTAGGTCGCGCGAGCTCCGACCGGTGCCCTCTGGCGTGCACCTTTACCTTGCGTTTCGGGAGGGGTGAGCTTCGCGAACCCGGCTGTACGGTCGGCTCGCATCGCACGGCTTTCGGATCCGTGCCGGAAACGCGCCGGAAAGAAAAGGCAGGTATCGGCCACATGAGGCTCCCCGTTCTCAGCCAAGAGGAAATGGACCAGCGGCAGCAGGAGCTGGCCGCGCGCATCGCCGGCCGCCGAGGTGCCGTCCGTGGGCCGTTCCGCGTCTGGCTGCACAGTCCGGAGATGTGCGAGCGGGCCGAGTCGCTCGGCGCGTTCGCCCGGTTCGACTGCAGCCTGCCCAAGCATCTGCGCGAGCTGACGCTGCTGATGGCCGCCCGCAACTGGGACGCCCAGTACTCCTGGAACGCGCATGTCCACCAGGCAATCGAGGCCGGCATCCCGGAGGCCGCCGTCGAGGCCATCGCCGAGAAGCGCGAGGCGGTCCTCGACAGCGAGGCCGATCAGGCCTTCTACCAGTTCTGCCGGGAGATCCTGGAGGAGCACTTCGTCAGCGACGAGACCTTCGCCCGGGCGCTTGAGCACTTCGGCTCCAAGGGGCTGGTCGACGCCATCGGCGCGCTCGGCAACTTCACGATGCTCGGCATGTGTCTGAACACCTTCCAGGTGGACCTCCAGGCCGACAAGGAACCCCCGTTCCCGGACGTCCGCGGCTACGGGCGCGTGACCCCCGAGGGTGACCGGCCGTGACAGCGGTACTCCGGGTCCGGGGTGTCACCAAAAGCTTCGGCGGGGCCGCCGCCCTCAAAGGAGTCGACCTCGACCTGTACCCCGGTGAGATCCACGCCCTGATGGGCATGAACGGCGCCGGCAAGTCGACCCTGGTGCAGATCCTCTCCGGCGCCCACCCGGCCGACGGCGGCACGATCGAGGTCGGCGGCGAGCGGCACTCCGCGCTCACCGTCCGCAAGGCGCGCAGGCTGGGCATCGCCTGCGTCCCGCAGCGCCGCGAGCTGGCCATGGGGCTGACCGTCGCCGAGAACATCCTCCTCGGCGACCTGCCCACCCGGGGCCGTACCGTCCACTGGAAGGCGGTGAGGGACGCGGCCCGCACGGCCCTTTCCGGGCTCGGCATCGACATCGACGTGGAACGCGTCGCCGGCACCCTCACCGTCGCCGAGCAGACCATGGTCGAGGTGGCCCGCGAGGTCCGCCGCGGCGGCCGCATCCTCATCCTCGACGAGCCGACCGCCTGTCTCAGCGCCAAGGACGCCGACCGGATACGGGAGTTGGTGCGGACGCTGCGCGACGACGGGGTCGCCGTCGTCTACATCTCGCACTACATCGACGAGGTCATGGCCGTCGCCGACCGGCTCACCGTGCTGCGCGACGGCGCGGTGGTGACCAGCGCGCCGGCCGCCGCGATGGATCCGGCTTCGCTGGTGCGCAGCATGGTCGGGCGGGACGTCGTCTCGCAGCGACCGGAGCGGCCCGCTCCGAAGCCGGAGAGCGGGCTCACCGTCCGCGGGCTCAGCCACGGCCGGGCCGTCGAGGACTTCACCGTCGACGTCCGCAAGGGCGAGATCGTCGCCGTCCTCGGACCTGCGGGCGACGCGCAGTCCCGGCTGTTCGACCTGCTGTCGGGACGGCAGCGCCCCGACGCCGGTGAACTGCGGGTCGACGGGCGGGCCGTGCCCTTCGGACGGGTGCCGGCCTCGCTCGCCAGCGGGCTGCGCTGCGTCACCGGCGACCGACGCACCCTCGGCCTGGTCCAGGGCATGACGGTCGACGAGAACCTGATGCTGGCCGGCGACCGCTTCGCCCGGCGCCGACTTCACCGTCGTAACGAACTCGCCCGCAGGGCCGCCCCGTTGCGCGGCAGCTACGGCGTCGTCGCCCTCACCGGCAACCCGCCCGTCGGCACCCTGTCCGGCGGCAACCAGCAGAAGGTGCTGCTCGGCAAGTGGCTGGAGACCGAGCCGGTCGCCTGCTTCCTGGAGGACCCCACCAACGGGGTCGACGTGGCGGCCATGGCCGACATCCACACCCTCGTCGACGAGCTCGCCTCGCGCGGTGTCGCCGTACTGCTCGCCTCCTCCTCCGCCGAGGAGGTCATGCGCCTCGCCGACCGGGTCGTCGTCGTCAGCGCCGGACGCACCGTCGCCGAACACGACATCACCGCCATCACCCGCGACGAACTCGTCGCCACCGCACTCGGAGGTCAGCCGAAGTGAGCCTCAAGACCCCCTCGGCCGCCCCGGACACCACGGTCGAACCCACCGCACCCCGCAGGTCCCCCCGGGCGCTGCTGCACCTCCCGCACGGCGGACTCGTCGTCGTCCTCGTCCTGGTCGCCGTGTTCACCGCCGTCCAGGCCGACTCCTTCACCACCTCGCAGAACCTGCTCAACGTGCTCCGCCAGATCAGCGTGAACGCCGTCATCGCGGCCGGACTCACCCTGCTGATGACGGCCGGCGGCATGGACTTCTCCATGGGCAGCAACGCCGCCGTCACCCTGTCGGTCGCCGCCCAACTCCTGCACGACGGCTGGTCCACGCCCGCGGCCGTGCTGGTGAGCCTGCTCCTTGCGACCCTGATAGGCCTGGTCAACGGCCTTGTCGTGACCTTCACCCGGGTCGCGCCCTTCGTCGCCACCCTCGCCTCCGCCATGCTGCTCGACGGCGTCGCCCTGCTCGTCCTGGACGGCATGAGCGTCACCATCGGCGACAAGCTGACGTCCCTCGGCAACGACAAGCTGCTCGGCATCCCCTATCTGACGGTCGTGGCGGTGCTGGTGCTTGCCGGAGTCGGCCTGTCGATGCGGTTCACCACCTTCGGCCGTGACGCCTACGCCATGGGCGGCAACGAGCACGTCGCCCGGCTCAGCGGCATCAACGTCCCAGGCCGCAAACTCGCGTTGTACGCCCTCGCCGGGGCGCTCGCCGGTCTGGCCGGACTGATGCTGCTCTCCCGCCTGGGCGCCGCCGCCCCCAACACGGCAGGCCTGATGACCCAGTTGACGGCCGTCGCCGCGGTCGTCATCGGCGGCACCTCGCTGGCGGGCGGCCACGGCAGCATCGTCGGCACGGTCCTCGGCGTGGTGCTGCTCGGAGTGGTCGCCAACGCCCTCAACCTCCTTCAGGTCGACGGCAATTACCAGTACGTCGTAACCGGCGGAGTGCTTCTCGTCGCGGCCGTCATCAACGAGTTCCAGCGCAAGTCGTCGCCCGGCCACTGAAGCCCCGACGCCCCCTGATTTCCCCCCACTTGTCGCCCCTTCTCTTCAACGTTGCAGGAAAGGCGTACCCATGATCCGCACTCCCCGCAGGCGCCGTGCCGCCGCGGTCTCCCTCCTCGGCGCCGCCGCGCTGATGCTCTCCGGCTGCGGCACCGAGGACGACGCCTCGGGCGCCGCCGACGGGGCGGTCACCCTCGGCTTCGTCAACGGCGCCGCCACCCACTTCCACACCTGTCTGCTGAAGTCCGTGGAACAGACGGCCAAGGCGGAGGACGCCAAGCTCTACTCCGCCAACTCCAAGCAGGACGCCGGGACCGAGCTGTCCAACATCGAGGACATGATCTCCCGCAACGTGGACGCCCTCATCGTCCAGACCGTCAACGTCGATGCCCTCGAAGGCGACATAGCCAAGGCCAAGAGCGCAGGCATCCCGGTCTTCCTCACCTCCGTCGCCACCGACGACATGTCGGACGTCCTCGGGGTCGCCAAGGTCGACCTCAAGCAGGTCGGCGCGCTGGACGCCGGCTGGATCGAGAAGGACGCCGCAGGCAAGGACGTCAAGGTCGGGATCGTCGCCGGTGCGCCCGGTGCCGCCTCCGACCTGCTGGTGGGCGGCTTCAAGGACGCCCTGCCGGACACCGCGAAGGTGGTCGCCAACCAGCCGGGTATGTTCAACCCGGCCAAGGCCCAGGACGTCGCCGAGAACATGATCCAGGCGCAGCCGGACCTCGACTACGCCTTCGTCGCCAACGAGGAGATGGCCTTCGCGGTCCGCAAGGCCTTCGACGCGGCCGGTGCCAAGGATGTGAAGATCGTCACCGTCAACGGCGCGGAGGACGGCGTCGCCGCGGTGAAGAGCGGCGAGTTCTCCGCGACCGTCGCGAACTCGGCGATGACCATCGGGCAGACAGCGGTCAAGAACACGATCGCCCTGCTCAACAAGGACAAGACCGTTGACAAGATTGCCAACATTCCTCTTGTCTTGGTCACCAAGGACAACGTGGACGAAGCGCCGCAGTACTGCCCCAAGTAAGGAGCCACCCATGGACCGCCTGCTCCTCATGCACAGCTTCGTCACCGTCGCACAGGTGGGCAGCTTCAGCGGAGCCGCCAAGAAGCTGGGCTCCTCCGGCTCGCTGGTGTCCCGGCATGTCGCCGAGCTGGAACGGCAGGTGGGCGTCCGACTGGTCAACCGTACGGCCCGCTCGGTGAGCCTCACCGAGCCGGGTCAGCGGTACGCCGAGTTCGCCGCCCGCATCCTCGACGAGATCGAGGCCGAGGACGCGGGAATCGCGCAGTCGCACGACCGCGCCGAGGGAACGCTCAGCATCATCTGTCCGAAATGGATAGGCAGCCTGGATCTCGGCGATGCCATAGCGGCGTTCTCAGCCGCCTATCCCAAAATCCAGGTGCGTTTCGAGCTCGGCGGTATGTCGGACCGGACGTACGACTTTCTGGACAGCGGATTCGACATCGCATTCCACACCCGGGACCTCCGGGATTCGAGCGTCCGCCTGAAGAAGATCTCGTCCCTGCCGTTCGTCCTGTGCGCCTCCGAGGCGTACATCGAGCGGCACGGGGCGCTCACCCACCCCAACGACCTCGCCGGCCACGACTGCCTGGTCCACGTCAACGACCCGGTCTGGCGCATCGGCCACGGCCACGCGAGCACCCTGCACAAGATCCGCAACATCGCGTTCTCGTCCAACTCCTACATCGCGCTGCAGAAGGCCGCCGTCCACGGCCGCGGCATCGCCCTGCTCCCGCAGCGCCCGGCCTACGACGACCTCGTCTCCGGCGCCCTCCAGGTGCTGCTGCCGGAGCTGGCGGTCCCGGACCGCCCCCTGTACGCGATCTACGGCCCCGGGCAGGACACGCCCCGCAAGGTCAGCGTCTTCCTGGACTTCCTCGCCGAGTGGTTCTCCCAGAACCCCATTCCGGCAATCCGGTCCTGACGCAATCCGGTCCTGACGCAATCAGGTCCTGACTGCAAGAAACGATTGCGCACCTCGTGCGGCTCGGCCCATTGAGGCTGCCCAGCGGCGAAACCTACGCTCACGAGGCGACCCGGAAACGAGGAATCCATGGGAATCCAGAGAATCGAATCGGTCATCTACAGCATTGACGACCTCGACGAATGCGTCCGGTTCTACGACGATTTCGGACTGTTCCTGGTGGAGCGGACCGACGACCACGCGGTGTTCGAGACACTCACCGGGCAGACCCTCCACCTCGACGCCTGGCCGAGCCCGCTGCTGCCGCCCCCGGTGGAGGACGGGCCCACCCTGCGCGAGGTCGTGTGGGGCGTCGACACCCAGGAGGAGCTGGACCGGATCGTCGCCGCCGCCGGCAAGGACCGCGAGGTCCGCGCGAGCGCCGACGGCGTTCACCACACGGTCGACGAGACGGGCTTCGGCGTCGGACTGACGCTGGCCCGCCCGAAACCGGCACCGGTCACCCCACGCCCCGCCAACGCGCTGGGCGACGTGCGGCGATGGAACACCGCCCTGGAGCCGATCGAGCGGGTCCGCCCGCTGCGGATGTGCCATGTGGCGCTGAACATCCCGAAGCCCGGCAAGGACGAGGCCATCGCCTTCTACACCGACCGCCTCGGCTTCCGGCCCACGGACGTCGTCGAACCCATGGGCGTCTTCATGCAGGCCCCCGGCGACGACGACCAGCACACCGCGCTGCTCTGCCACCGCCCCGACCGCGCCGGGATCAACCACATCGCCTACGAGGTGCCGGGCTTCGACGACGTGATCGAGGGCGGCAACCACATGATCGAACGCGGCTGGCGGGAGGCCCGCAGGCTCGGCCGGCACACCATCGGCTCCAACGTCTTCCGCTTCCTGCACGCCCCGAGCGGGGGCCGCGTCGAGTACGCCGCCGACATGGACCGGGTCGACGACTCCTACGAGACCCGCGTCCACGCCACCACCCCGCCCCACCACATCTGGGCGCTGCGCACCAACCGCGACAACGAAGCCTCTTGAGAGGGCACCCACCCATGACGACCGACCACGGCTACCCCGCCGTCCGCATGTACATAGCGGGCGAGTGGTGCCAGGGCGGCACCGGACGTACCGCCCCGATCGTGAACCCGGCCACCGAGGAGGTGATCGGCGAGGTCCCCCTCGCCACCACCGCCGACCTGGACCGCGCGCTCGCCGCCGCCGACGAGGGCTTCCGCCTCTGGCGTGCCACGCCGATCGCCCGGCGCACCGCGATCCTGCACGCCGCCGCCGACCTGATCGCCGAGCGCGCCCCCGAGATCGGCCGCGTCAGCACCCTGGAGCAGGGCAAGCCCCTCTCCGAGTCCACCGGCGAGGCCCGCCGCACCGCCGACACCCTGCGCTGGCACGCCGACGACGCCCGCCGCGCCTACGGCCGCATCATCCCCACCGAGCCCGGCACCGTACTGACCGTCCGGCGCGAGCCCATCGGCCCGGTCGCCGCCTTCGTACCGTGGAACTTCCCCGTCGGCGGCCCCAACCGGAAGATCTCCTCGGCCCTCTCCGCGGGCTGTTCGCTCATCATCAAGGGCTCCGAGGAGACACCCGCCACCGCCGCCGCGCTGGTCAGGTGCTACGAGGACGCGGGCCTGCCCGCCGGTGTCCTCAACCTCGTCTTCGGCGAGCCCGCCGAGGTCTCCGCGCACCTCATCGCCTCGCCCCTCACCCGGCTGATCGCCTTCACCGGCTCGGTCCCGGTCGGCAAGCTGCTCGCGGCCCAGGCCGGCGAGGTCATGAAGCCCTCCTTGATGGAGCTGGGCGGCCACGCCCCGGTGATCGTCTGCGCCGACGCCGACCCCGTGCGGGCCGCCCGCAAGGCCGCCCAGGCGAAGTTCGCCAACGCCGGCCAGGTGTGCACCTCGCCGAGCCGCTTCTACGTCCACGAGAGCGTCGTCGAGGAGTTCACCGCCGAGTTCGTGCGGGCCACCGAGGAGGTGGTCGTCGGCGACGGACTGGCCGAGGGCACGACGATGGGACCGCTGGCCAACGAGCGCCGCCTCAAGGCGCTGGAGCGGCTCGTCAGCGACGCCGTCGCGCGCGGAGCCAAGGTCCTGACCGGCGGCGCCGCCCTCGACCGCCCCGGCTACTTCTTCGCGCCGAGCGTCCTCACCGAGGTCCCCGAGGACGCCGAGCTGCTGCACGAGGAACCCTTCGCGCCGGTCGCCCCGATCCTCCCCTTCAGCGACCTGGACGAGGTCCTCACCCGGGCGAACGCGCTGCCGTACGGCCTCGCCGCCTACGGCTTCACCCGCTCCGCCGCCACCGCCGAGAAGCTCTCCGCGGAGCTGGAGGCCGGCATCCTCTCGATCAACCACTGCGGCGGCTCCGTGCACGAGGCACCGTCCGGCGGGGTCAAGGACAGCGGCTACGGCCGCGAGGGCGGGCCCGAGGCCCTCGACGCCTACCTCGTCACCAAGCGCGTCTCCCACCTGCTGGTGCCATGAGGTACGCACGCCTCTCGGTCGGCGGACGGCCGGTCTGGGGCCGGGTGGGGGAGACGGACGTCGAGCTCCTGTCCGGCTCCCCGCTGGAGGACGATCCCGACGTCATCGGCACGGTGCCGCGCGCGACGGCCGTCTGGCTCCCGCCCGTCGTCCCCGGCGTCTTCTACGCGGTCGGCATGAACTACCCCCGGCACATCGCCCACGCCGGGGTCGCGACTCCGGACCGCCCTGAGGTCGGCTACCGCGCCAACAACGCGCTCACCGGGCACCTTTCGCCGATCGTCAAGCCACGCGAGGTCACCGGGCGGTTCGAGGCCGAGCCCGAACTCGTCGCCGTCATCGGCCGCACGCTGCGCCACGCGACGTACGAGGAAGCCCGCAAGTCGGTCTTCGGCTGGACCATCGGCAACGACGTCAGCGCCCGCGCCTGGCAGCACCAGGACCGCACCTTCTGGCGCAGCAAGAACAGCGACACCTTCAAGCCGATGGGCCCCTGGATCGAGACGGACGTCGACGCCCTCGCCCAGACCACCACCCTGCGCGTCAACGGCGAGACACGCGCCGAGTTCGCCACCGGCGACATGGTCTTCGACCCCTTCGCCTACCTCGCCGAGATGACCCGGCACATCACCGTGCACCCCGGCGACGTGCTCTGGATGGGCGCCGAGTCGACCTGCCAACTGGAGCCGGGCGACACCGTGGACGTCGAGATCAGCGGCATCGGCGTGCTCTCCAACTCCGTACACCTCGAAGGGAATCAGCGATGACCGCGGAACCGCGCTACATCCACCACGTCAACTTTCCCACCACCGACCCCGACCGCACCGCCGAGTGGTACGCCAAGGTCTTCGGGATGAAGCGGATCATGCCCAAGTCCAACACCCGCGTGGTGCTGATGACCCGGGGCAACTTCGACCTCCACTTCACGCCCGTCGAGGAGATGGAGCGCATGGCGCCCTATCACTTCGCCGTCGAGGTCGACGACTGGGACGACTTCCTCGCCCACCTGGGGGAGCTGGGCATTCGGCACACCCGCCCGATCCAGCGCCCCGAGAACCAGTCGAAGTTCTGCTACATCCACGACCCCGACCACACCATGATCGAGCTCGTCCACCACGCCAAGCGCCCCAACTGAGCCTGCGCACACGGGAGTTCACCCCATGCCCATTGCCGACTCCGACGGCACCTCCATCTACTACGAGCGCCACGGCAGCGGTCCGGCGATCCTGTTCGTGCACGGCAGCGGCGGCCACCACGCCGCCTGGTGGCAGCAAGTGGCCGCACTGCGCGACGAGTTCACCGTCGTCACCATCGACCTGCGAGGCTTCGGCAAGTCCGATTCCTCCATGCCGGAGTTCGACGGCCAGGACTTCCCCGGCGATGTCGTGGCCGTTCTGGACCAGGAAGACCTCACCGACGCGATGCTCGTCGGCCAGTCCATCGGCTCCGTCGCCGCCCTGCGCGCGGGCCTCCTGCGCCCGGAGCGCGTCTCCTCGGTGGTCCTCGGCCACTCCCTGGGCGGCATCAGCCACCCCGAGCTGAAGGAACTGGCCGCGGCGGACCGCGCCGAGGCGGTGAAGCTGCCCGTCATCGACCGGCTGCTGACCAAGGACTTCCAGGCCGGCCGCGCCGATCTGACCTTCCTGTTCCAGCAGATGGGCACCTTCAACGTCGCCCGGATGCAGGACCTGCGCAACCTCGACACCAACGGCCCCTCCCTGGAGGAGATCCAGGCCTCCGGCGTCAAGGTCGCCTTCCTCGCCGGCGAGAAGGACGCGGTGCTCAGCGTCAAGACCGTCACGCGCGCCCACGAACTGCTGCCCGGCTCGCACCTGGAGATCGTCGAGGGCGCCCCGCACTCCATGTACTGGGAGACGCCCGGCCCCTACAACGCGGCCATCGCCCACCTGCGCCGCACCCTCACCGCACCGAAGGACTCCGCATGACCACCCTCACCCTGGACGCCGCCGAGAAGATCCTCGACGCCGCCCACCAGCGCGCCCAGGCGATCGGCAAGGCGGTGAGCGTGGCCGTGGTCGACGCCGGCGGCTTCCCCATTGCCATCCGCCGCCCCGACGGCGCCCGCCCCCTCACCCCCGACATCGCCCGCGCCAAGGCCTACACCGCGGCGATCATGCAGCGCCCCGGCACGATGCTGAAGAAGTGGCAGGAGAGCCAGCCCGTCTTCTTCTCCCAGCTCTCCCAGCTCCCCGGCGCCGCGATGCCGATCATGGCCACCGAGGGCAGCGTCACCATCAAGAAGGACGGCGAGATCATCGGCGGCCTCGGTATCGCCGGCGGGACCGCGGCCGAGGACCAGCAGATCGCCGAGGACGTCCTCAACTCCCTCGGCTACGAACTGGAGTTCGCCGCGTGGGGCGTCGCGGGCGGAGGGAACTGACACCATGGCCGACACTTTCAACTACCGCATCGACCACCACGGCAGCCTGGTCCGGCCCACCGACCTCGACGCGACCGGCGCCGACCAGGCGGTCCAGGACGCGGTGGTCTTCCAGCGCAAACTGCGCTCCACGGTCGTCACCGACGGCGACTTCCCACGAGAGGACTTCCGCAGCGCGGTCCTTGACGGGGTATCAGGTCTTCGTCGCACGGACGAGACGGGGCCCGACGGCTTGGTCCGCTGGGTGGCCGAGTCCCTCCCGAAGGCCAACGGTCCACTGGTGGCGGACTGGGTGACCCGACTCACCGAACTGACGGTGCTAGCCCCGAAGGTCTCCCTGCCGTCCCCCGCGTACCTGGCGGCCACCACCTTCCAGCCGGGCCTGGGCATTGGCTCCGCACGCGAGTTGGGCGAGGCGCTCGCGGAGATCATCGCGACGGAGACAGCGCTGCTGGTCTCGAAGGGCGTACGCCTGATCCAGCTCAACAACCCACTGCTGCTCGACGCGGATTTGGGGGCGCTGTCCTACGAGGACGCGCTGGCGGTCGACGCGCTCGCGGTACGACTCGACGAGCGCCCCGAAGGCGTACGCATCGGCGTCTGCCCCGGCTGGACGGCCCCGGCGGAGGTGGACCGGGCGCGCGTGGAGAAGCTGTACGGCGAGATCCCCGCCGACCGCTGGATCCTTCCCCTCCTGGAGGGCACCGAGCCCGAACTGGACCTGATCAGGGCCCTCCCGGAAGACCGGGACGTCTGCCTGGGCGTGGTCGACGCGACGGTCCCCGACCTGGAGGACCTCGACACGGTACTGGCCCGTATCGACGCGGTGGGCGAGCTCAAGGACCTGGAGGACGCGGCCCTGTCCCCGTCAAGGGGCTTCGCGGACGTGGCAAGCAGGCCGCTCCTCACAACAGAGGAACAGCGCAAAAAGCTGGTCCTGGTCGAGACACTGGCTCGTTACGTCTGGGGCAACGAGTTCTAAAAGGGCCTTGAGGGGCGCGGGGCTGTATCAATTTGCGGCTCCGCCGCGTGTGCGCGACAAGCCACAGAGCACCCGCGCCCCTCAACGAAACACTCAGAGCACTTCAGCAAAAGTCACCGAGCGATCGACGAGCAACGGCCACACCGTCTCCGCGACCAACTCCTTGAAGTGCGGAGCACCCTTGTGCGCCTCGAACCCGTCCTTGTCGACGTACTGCTCGTACAGCAGAAACCCGCCCTCCGCGGCATGCACCTCATACATCAGGTTCGCCGGCTCGGCACGCGTATGCTCCCGCACCTTCAACAACGCGGCCCGCACAACGTCCTCGTCGGCGGGATCGCACATGTAGCGGGCGATGACTGCGTAGGCCATCTGATTCCTCCTGGTGGGTCGTTCGGCCCGCCGATTCCACCATGAACCCCCTGTTCAGCGGCTCGCACGGAGCGCAAGCAATGTCTGCCGCCCCGGAGCTGGTCCCACCACCGTCCAGTGAGGTGTCGTGAACGGCATGCGTACTCTCGAAACCCTCTCGGGCGGAGAGTGGGTGACGACCGGCGAGTGGATCGACGTCCACGACCCGGCCGACGTCCGCACCCCGTTCGCCCGCGTCCCCGCCCTCTCCGCCAAGGACGTCACCCGCGCCTACGACCACGCCGAGCGCGCCTTCGCCCGCTGGAAGCGCACCAGCCCCTTCGAGCGGGCGCGGATCTTCACCGACGCGGCCCGCCTCATCCGGGAGCGCGTGGACGAGATCGCCGCGGACGTCACCGCCGAGAACGGCAAGACCCTGGGCGAGGCGACAGGCGAGACCCTCAAGGCCGCCGACTTCCTGGAGTACTACGCCGGCCTCGCCCGCCAGGGCTACGGCACCCTGCTGCACGACGTACGCCCGAACCACCGCACCCACACCCAGCGGGAGCCCATCGGCGTGATCCTGGTGATCAGCCCGTGGAACGACCCGCTGATCACCCCGGCCCGCAAGCTCGCCCCGCTGCTCGCGGCCGGCAACACGGCGGTCTTCAAGCCGGCCGGCGAAACCCCGGTCTCCGGCCTGCACTTCGCCCGCGCCCTGCACGACGCGGGCCTGCCGCCCGGTGTCCTGAACGTCGTCACGGGCCGCACCGCCGAGCTGGAGGAGGCCCTCCTCGACGACCCGCGGATCACCGGCATCACCTTCACCGGCTCCAACGCCGTGGGCAACCGCATCCGCCGCCGCCTCGCCGACCGCAACGTCCGCTTCCAGGGCGAACTCGGCGGCAAGAACGCGTCCGTGGTCCTCGCGGACGCCGATCTGACAGCCGCCGCGAAGGCCGTCGTAGCCGCATCCTTCGGCCAGGCCGGTCAGCGCTGCACCGCCACCAGCCGGGTCGTCGTCGAGCGGCCCGTGTACGACGCCTTCGCCCGCCTGCTGCTCGCCGAGGTCGAGGCGTTGACGGTCGGCCCGGGCAGCGACCCGGCGACGACCCTGTGCCCGCTGTCGAGCCCGAGGCAGCGCGACAGCGTCCTCGCCGACATCGACCAGGCGATCGAGGAAGGTGCGACCCTCTTCACGGGCGGCACGGCGGACACCGACCGCCCGCACGGCTGTTACGTCCGGCCGACCGTGCTGGCCGACGTCACCCCGGACATGGCGATCTGGCGTGAGGAGGTCTTCGGGCCCGTCCTCGCCCTCCGCGCGGTGGACGACTTCGGCGCGGCCGTCGACGCGGTCAACGACTCCGACTTCGGGCTCGCCGCGGCCGTGTTCACCCGCGACCTGGGCCATGCGTACCGGTTCGCCGACGAGGCCGAGTGCGGGCAGGTCGCGGTCAACACGACCACCACCGGTTGGGACGTCCACCTGCCCTTCGGGGGCTTCCGCGACTCCGGTACGGCGTACAAGGAGCAGGGTGACGAGGTGCTCCGCTTCTCAACGCGCGTCAAGACGGTGGCCGTTCACTTCGGGGAGCCATCACGTGGCTGACGAGACGATCGGCATCGTCGGCGCCGGAATAGTCGGCCTCGCCACCGCCCGGGAGATCGCCCTGCGCCGCCCCGGCACCCGGGTCGTGGTGCTGGAGAAGGAACAGGCCGTCGCCGTCCACCAGACCGGCCACAACTCCGGCGTCGTGCACGCCGGTATCTACTACGCCCCCGGCAGCCTGAAGGCGGACCTGTGCGTACGGGGCGTGTCGCTGCTGCGCGAGTACTGCCAGGAACGGGCGCTGCCGTACGAGGAGATCGGCAAGCTCGTCGTGGCGGTCCGCGGCGACGAACTCGGCCGTATGGAGAACCTCTACGAACGGGCGAAGAACAACCACGTGCCCGATCTGCGCAAGGTCTCCAGGGACGAGATCAAGGAGATCGAGCCGAACGCCGGCGGCATCGCGGCCCTGCACTCGCCGCGCACCGCGATCACCGACTACAAGGCGATCGCCCGGGAGTTCGCCCAGGACATCGAGGCCTCCGGCGGCGAGGTACGACTGGGCTTCCCCGTCACCTCGATCACCCAGGTGCCGGGCGGCATCGAGGTCGCCTCCGGCGAGGAGCGGATCGGGGTCGACCGGCTGATCCTGTGCGCGGGCCTCCAGTCGGACGCGGTGGCGAAACTCGCCCAGGACAAGCGCGAACCGAAGATCATCCCGTTCCGCGGCGAGTACATGCTCCTCAAGCCGGACCGCACGCACCTCGTACGGGGCCTCGTCTATCCGGTCCCCGACCCGCGCTACCCCTTCCTCGGCGTGCACTTCACCCCACGCGTCGACGGCTCGGTGGAGGTCGGCCCGAACGCCGTCCTGGCCCTGGCCAAAGAGGGCTACACGCTCGGCAGGATCTCCCCGAAGGACCTCCTGGGCATCGCCGCCTACCCCGGCACCTGGCGGATGGCCGCCCAGCACTGGCGTACCGGCGTCAAGGAGTACCGCGGGGCCCTGTCCGCGGCGGCCTTCATGAAGGACGCGGGGCTCTACGTCCCCGGCGTCGGCGCAGGGGACGTCGTACGCGGCGGAGCGGGCGTACGGGCCCAGGCGCTGGACCGCGACGGCACCCTCGTCGACGACTTCCGCATCCACGACGCCGGTCGGATCACCGCCGTACGCAACGCGCCCTCGCCCGCCGCGACGGCCTCGATGGCGATCGCGGAACACATCGTCGATGCGGTGTTCGCACGCTGAAAGTGCCCTGCTGAGAGGGCACTTGAGCGCAACAAGTGCTTGCGCTCCCAGGGGCTCCGCAGAGCCTCGGAACCCGCCTAGCGTTCCACCCGCACCACAGCGTCACCCCCTCCTTCGAAGAGAAAGAGTCCCACGATGTTCGTTGTCGACACACAGATCCACATCTGGCTGGAAGAGTCCGCGGACCGCCCCTGGGTGCCCGGCGCGCGGGAGCGCATCCGCCTCAACGGCCACCGCGAGGACCCCTTCTCGTACGAGGAGGCCCTGGAGCTGATGGACGAGGCCGGCGTCAACCGCGCGCTGATCCTTCCGCCGTCCTGGGAGGGCGATCGCATCGACTACGCCCTGGAGGCGTGCGAGGCGCACCCGGACCGCTTCGGCATCATGGCCCGCGTCCCGCAGAACAAGCCCGAAGAGGGCAAGGCCATGCTCAAGGACTTCGCGCAGAACCCGCATGTGAAGGGCACGCGGCTCACCTTCCACCGGCCGCAGGACCGCAACTGGATGATCGACGGCACCAACGACTGGTACTGGCCGATCGCCGAGGAGCTCGGCATCCCGACGATGGTCCACGCACCCATCTGGAAGCGGGAGTTGGGCGAGATCGCCGCCAAGCACCCCGAGCTGAAGATCATCATCGACCACATGGGCATCATGGCCCGCTGTGTGGACGACGCGATCGGCTACTGGGTCGCGGAGACCGCCGACCTGGCCGCCCACCCCAACATCTACGTCAAGGTCTCGGCGTTGCCGGGCTACTCCACCCAGCCCTTCCCGAACAACAACATCCAGAAGTACGTGCGCGAGATGGTCGACAAGATGGGCCCGCAGCGCTGCTTCTACGGCACCGACATCACCCGCCTGCTCGGCCACGGCATCACCTACACCGACACGATCGAGCAGTTCACCAAGCACTGGGACTTCACGCCCGAGGAGCTTGAATGGATCATGGGCCGCGGTATCTCCGAGGTCCTGAACTGGCCGATCGAGGGCTGAGGAAACACGAGAGATGACCGACACCACCACATCCCCCGGCGCCGACGGCGGCGACGCTCTCGTCACCGCCTTCAACGCCGTCGGCGCCGACTACCTCTTCTGCTCCTCGGGGTCCGAATGGGCCCCGGTGTGGGAGTCCCTGGCCCGCCGCCACCGCGACGGGCTGCCCTGCCCCGAGTACCTCGACCTGACCCACGAGACGGTCGCGGTCGGCATGGCCACCGGCTACGGCCTGCTCAAGCGCCGCCCCCAGGGGGTGCTGCTGCACGCGGCACCCGGACTCCTCCAGGGCTCGATGGCGGTCCACGGGGCGCTGCTCGCCGGGGTCCCGATGGTGGTCAGCTCCTCGGAGTCGACCACGTACGGCGACGGCCCCGGTCAGGACCCCGGCGGCCAGTGGTACCGCAACCTGTCCATCGTGGGCGGCCCGCACTCCGTGGCCGAGCCGTTCACGAAGTGGTCCACCGAGGCGGCGAGCGTCCACACGCTCCCCACGATGGTCACCCGGGCGGCGGAACTGTCCTGGCGGGCACCGGCGGGACCGGCGTACCTCAACATCCCGCTGGAGATCCTCCTGGAGGACTGGGACGGCCGCGAGGCCAAGCCCCTCGTCGCCCCCGGCTCCACCCACAGCTCACCGGAGGAGGTCGACCCGGTCGCGCAGCTGATCAGGGACGCGAGGAACCCGGTACTCGTCACCGAGACGGCCGGCCGTGAGGCGGGCGGCTTCGAGGCCCTCGTCGCCTTCGCCGAGGCATGGAACATCCCGGTCGTCGAGCCCGACTCGGCGGTCTGCGGCAACTTCCCGCGCACCCACCCGCTGCACGCCGGCAGCGACATCGGCCCCTGGATGGACGAGGCGGACCTCATCCTCCTGGTCAACTGCCGCGCCCCGTTCTACCCGCCGTCGCGCCGCCCCTCGAAGGCGACGATCGTGGTGATCGACGAGGTGCCGCAACGCCCGCACGTCGTCTACCAAGTCCTCTTCGCGGACCGGTACTTGGAGGGCAACGTCGCCAACACCCTGCGCCAGCTGACGAAGCGGGCGAAGGATCTGGACGAGAGCGCGGTGGCGGTCCGCCGGTCGGCGCAGGAGGAACGGCACACCGCCGAGCAGCAGGCGATCGCGGCGGCCGAGTCGAAGGCCGCCTCTCAAGTCGGCGGCATCGAACCCGTGTTGGTCGCGGCGACCCTGCGCAGGCTCCTCGACGGCCAGGACGCGATCGTCGTCGACGAGACCATCACCCACAGCCGGGTGGTGAAGCGGCACGTCCGGACCGCCGACCCGGACTCGTACTTCTACGTCCAGGGCGGACTGGGTCAGGGCATCGCGGTGGCGCTGGGAGTCAAACTCGCCGCGCCCGAACGCCCGGTGGTCCTCACGATCGGCGACGGTGCCTTCACCTACAACCCGGTCATCCCGTCGTACGACGCGTCGAAGGCGTACGAACTCCCGCTGCTGATCGTGGTGTTCAACAACCGTGTCTACAAGTCGATGAATCTCAACCACCGTCGCTTCTACCCCGAGGGCGCCGCCGCGGAGACGGGGGAGTGGCTCGGCACCGATCTGCACCGCCTGCCCCGACTGGCCGCGTTCGCCGAGCCGTTCGGCCTGCACACCGAGACCGTCGACACCCCGGACGCGCTCACCCCCGCGCTGGAGCGCGCCCTCAAGTCCGTGGCCGAGGGCACGACCGCGGTCGTGGACGTCCTCGTCACCCGCTAGGAGAACTCATGTCCACCACCCCCCAGAAGGTGCTCGTCCCCGCCGACGACCTGCGCACCTTCGCCGCCGCCCTCCTGGAGAAGGGCGGCCTGGGTCCCGAGCACGCCCGGACCACCGCCGACGTGTTCGTCTGGGCCGCCCAGCGCGGCGTCGACTCCCACGGCACCGCCCGTGTCCCGGCCTATCTGGACCTGCTCGCCAAGGGCGTCGCGAACGCCACCCCCGAGATCAGGGTCGAGTCGACCACGCCCGCCGCCGCGGTCCTCCACGCCGACCGCGCCCCGGGCCCGGTGGCCCTGAGCGCGGCGGCGGAAGAGGCGGTACGACGGGCCCGTACGACCGGCATCGCCACCGTGGGCGTACGCGAGACCGTCCACACCGGTGCCATCGGCTACTACGTCTCCAAGATCGCCGAACAGGGCCTGGTCGGCCTCGGCTTCGTGGCCGGGATGCCCAACATGGGCTACACGGGCGTCAAGGGCGCGGCGGTGGCCACGAGTCCGCTCGCCATCGCCGTACCGGCCCGGACCCACGCCCCGCTGCTCCTCGACATGGCCACCGCCACCATCGCCCTCGGCAGGATCCGCCAGGCGAAGGCGAGCGGCACGCCGCTCCCGGAGGGCGCCGCCGCCACGGCGGACGGCACCCCGACGACCGACCCCGAGCTGGCGGTCATGCCCCTCCCGCTGGGCGGCGCCAAGGGCTCCGGCATGTCCTTGGCCTTCGAACTCCTCACCAGCGTCCTGGTCGGCGCCCCGATCCTCTCGTCCTTCCACTCGGACGATCCGAAGGGCCGCAAGCACCGCCAGAACGCCCTGCTGATCGCGATCGATCCGGTGGCATTCGGTGACGCGGATGCGTTTGTGGAGGCAGTCGACAGCACGCTGGGGGCGTTGAAGGCTCTCCCGAGCGAAGAGGGCGTCTACTACCCGGGAGAGCGCAGCGCAGCGGTGGCCGAGGAGCGAGGAGAGAAGGGCATCCCGGTAGCCCCGAAGGTATGGCGTGAGTTGACGGAGCGAGCTGAACAACTAGGCGTGCCTGTACCTGCCTAGGGGCGCGGGGACCTGCGCGAACAACCCCCACAACCCGCACACGCGAACGGCGAGAAGGACCCGAGCTCTCAGGCGCCCGGGTCCTTCCGCACACGTACGCCGTCCAACGCGATCCCCAGCACCCGAACCTGCTGCGCCTCGTCCTCGAACGCCGTCGCCATGATCCCCGCGACCATCCGCAGCAGATCCCCGAACTCCATGTCCCCCCGCACGGCCCCCGCCTCCTGCGCCCGCGCGAACAGCGGCCCCCCACCCGCGTACATCGACTCCCGGCACGCCACGAAGACCTCCGACTCGCCGTCGAGAGCCTCCCGCACCGCCCGCTTGGTCACCATGTATCCCGCGAACCGGTCGAGCCAGGCCGTCAGCGCCTCCCACGGCTCCCGGTCCGCCACCTCCACCGCCAGCCGGCACAGCGCGTTGACCTCGTCCGCGTAGACCGTCTCGAAGAGCTGGCGCCGGGTCGGGAAGTTCCGGTACAGCGTGCCGATGCCGACCCCCGCGCGCCGCGCGATGTCCTCCAGCGACGCCTCGGCGCCATGCTCGGCGAACGCCTCCCGCGCGGCGGCCAGCAGCGCGTCGTAGTTGCGGGCGGCGTCTTTGCGGGTGGGGCGGCGCGCCGCGACGAGCTCGGTGACGGGGAAGGACTGGGTGGTCACGGACGCCTCCCGGAGGATGAAGCGGAGGTGCGCCTCCGATACGGGTTGAAGCGGAGGGTTGCCTCCGATAGAGTGGAGGCATACCTCCACTTTAGCAGTCGAGGTGCTCCTTCCTCCTTTCCGCGACCGCTTCCCCTTGTTGAGGCTCCGGCCGCACCCCGTGCTCGGAGAGGCTTCTCCATGCCCCGCAACTCCACCCGCCTCACCTTCGCGGTCCTCGCGACCGGTGCGGGCGTGTTCGCCATGCTCCAGTCGCTGATCGCGCCGGCCCTGCCGACCGTCCAGCACGCCCTGCACACCTCGCAGTCCACCGCGACCTGGGTGATGACGGCGTACCTGCTCTCCGCGTCGATCTTCACCCCGATCCTCGGCCGCGTCGGCGACCTGATCGGCAAGAAGCGCACCCTCGTCGCCGTCCTGGTGACCGTGGCGGTCGGCTGTCTGCTGGCCGCGCTGGCGCCGACCATCGGCGTCCTGATCGTGGCCCGGGTCGTCCAGGGTGTCGGCGGCGCCCTGTTCCCGCTCTCCTTCGGCATCATCCGGGACGAGTTCGCCCCGTCGCAGGTGAGCAGGAGCATCAGCAACCTGTCCGCCGTGATCGCCGCCGGCGGTGGCGTCGGCATCGTCGCCGCCGGACCCATCGTCTCCGCGCTCGACTACCGCTGGCTGTTCTGGATCCCGGTCGGCGTCGTCGCGGTCGCCACGCTGATCGCCGTACGGTATGTGCCCGAGTCGCCCAACAGGGCCGAGGGCAGCGTCAATTGGCTCGG
>JABFXD010000165.1 GCA_013361925.1 Streptomyces sp.
CATCGCCAAACACGACCACGTGGCCTGGGGCCTCGCCCGCTCGGCGGACGCGGCCGGCATCGACATCATCCAGAACTGCGAGGTCACGGGCCTGGACGTGGTCGGCGGGAGGGTGGTCGGCGTCCAGACCTCACTCGGCCCGATCGCGGCCGGCAAGGTAGCCCTGTGCTCGGCGGGCCACACCTCGGTCCTGGCCGCGATGGCAGGCATCGAACTCCCGCTCCAGAGCCACCCGTTGCAGGCCCTGGTCTCCGAACTGCTGGAACCCGTCCACCCCACGGTGGTCATGTCCAACGCGGTCCACGTGTACGTGTCCCAGGCCCACAAGGGCGAGTTGGTGATGGGCGCGGGCATCGACGCCTACAACTCCTACACCCAGCGTGGTGCCTTCCACATCATCGAGGAGCAGATGTCGGCGGCCCTGGAGCTCTTCCCGGTCTTCGCCCGCGCCCACGTCCTGCGCACCTGGGGCGGCATCGTCGACGTCAGCCCCGACGCGTCCCCCATCGTCGGCCTGAGCCCGGTCCCGAACCTCTACCTGAACTGCGGCTGGGGCACCGGCGGCTTCAAGGCGACGCCCGGAGTGGGCTCGGTCTACGCCCACACCATCGCCCACGACACCCCCCACCCCCTCAACGCCCCCTTCTCGCTCGACCGTTTCACCACCGGCGCGCTCGTCGACGAGCACGGCGCGGCCGCGGTGGCCCACTAGGGATCCTCAAGGGAGCCGAACGACATGCTGCTCATCCCCTGCCCGTGGTGCGGACCGCGCGACGAGGCCGAGTTCCACTACGGCGGCCAGGCCCACGTCCCCTACCCGGAGACCCCCGCCTCCCTCTCCGACGAGGAATGGGCCCGCTACCTCTTCTTCCGCGACAACCCGAAGGGCCCCTTCGCCGAACGCTGGACCCACGCCGCGGGCTGCCGCCGCTGGTTCAACGCGATCCGGGACACGTCGACGAACGAGGTGCTGGCGGTGTACAGGGCGGGAGAACAACGTCCGGCGCCAGGGGAACCGCGGCCGGCAACTCCAGCCCGTCCGGCACCTCTCCACGCCGGCTCATCCCTCTCAGCCCGTCCGGCACCACTCCACGCCGGCCCATCTCTCTCAGCCCGTCCGGCGTTTGAGGACGAGGCCCTTTCAGGGCCGACGGGGGTCCAGGGGGCGGAGCCCCCTGGGAGCGGGGTCGAAGGGGCGGCAGTCCCTGGGGATGGGACGGGTAGGGGCGGCGGGGGCGAGAACCCGCCCTTCAGGCACCCCACCCGCGGCCGAATCGACTGCGAACACCCCCTCACCTTCACCTTCGACGGCATCGAATACCACGCCAACAAGGGCGACACCCTCGCCTCCGCCCTCCTCGCCAACGGCGTCATCGAGGCCGGAACCAGCATCAAACTCGGCCGCCCCCGAGGCATCTTCTCGGCCGGCGTCGAAGAACCCAACGCGGTCGTCCAGATAGAGGCCCCGTTCCCCGAACCGATGCTCCCCGCCCCGTCCATCGAGCTCTACGACGGCCTCGTCGCCACCAGCCTCCCCGGCCAGGGCCGCCTCGCCACGGCCCCCGACCCGGCCCGCTACGACGCCGTACACGCCCACTGCGACCTCCTGATCGTCGGCGCGGGCCCCGCCGGCCTCGCCGCCGCGACCGCCGCCGCCCGCACCGGCGCCCGCGTCATCCTCGCCGACGACCAGCCCGAACCCGGCGGCAGCCTCCTCGACACGGCCGAGCACCTCGACTGGGTCGCGCGGACCGCCGAAGAACTCGACGCGGCCCCCGACGTCCGCGTCCTGCGCCGCACCACCGTCTTCGGCTACTACGACGACAACCACCTCCTCGCCGTGGAACGCCGCACGAACCACCTCGGCGCCGCCGCCCCCACCGACGTCTCCCGCGAACGCGTCTGGCGCATCCGCGCCCGCCGGGTGGTCCTCGCCACCGGCGCCCACGAACGCTCCCTGGCCTTCGCGGACAACGACCGTCCCGGCATCATGCTGGCCGCCTCGGCCCGCGCCTACGTCAACCGCTACGGCGTCCTGCCCGGCCGCCACGCGGTGGTGTTCACGACCAACGACAGTGCCTACGCCGCCGCCCTGGACCTCGCCGCCGCGGGCGTCGACGTCACGGCGATCGTCGACACCCGCCCCGAACCGGGGGAGTGGGCCCAGCGTGCAAGGGCGGCCGGCATCGAGGTCCTGCCCGGCCACGCCGTCACCGGCACGGAGGGCGGCCCCCGCCTGAGCGCGGTGACCGTCGCCCCGTACGGCGAGACCACAGGTCGACGCGAGTTCGCCGCCGACCTGCTCCTCGTCTCCGGCGGCTGGAACCCGGTCGCACACCTCTACAGCCAGGCGGGCGGCAAGCTTCGCCACGACGCCGAACTCGGCACCTTCGTCCCGGACGCCTGCCGTCAGGCCGTCGAGGTCGCGGGCGGCGCGAGCGGCGTGTTCGACGTCGCCCACGTCCTCGCCCAGGGCGCGGCGGCGGGCGCCCGCGCGATCGAGGCGGAGGGGTACACCCCGCAGCCCCCGAGCCTGCCGCAACCGGCCATGCGGCCGCAGCCCACCCCGGCCATGCAGGTCTTCACCGTCCCCGGCCGCGAAGGCGCCCCGCGCTTCGTCGACCTCCAGCGCGACGTCACCGTCGACGACCTGACCCGTGCCACCGGCGCCGGCATGCGCTCGGTCGAGCACACCAAGCGCTACACGACCGCGGGCACCGCCAACGACCAGGGCAAGACCTCGGGCGTCCTGGCCAGCGGTGTCGTCGCCGAACTCCTCGGCGTGGACATCTCGGCGCTCGGCACGACCACCTTCCGCCCGCCCTACACACCGGTCTCCTTCGCCGCCCTCGCAGGACGTGACCGAGGCGCGCTGAGCGACCCGGTCCGCACCACGGCCCTGCACGAGTGGCACATCGAGCACGGCGCGCTCTTCGAGAACGTCGGCCAGTGGAAGCGCCCCTGGTACTACCCGCGGGCCGGCGAGGACATGGAGGCCGCCGTCCTGCGCGAGTGCGCCGCCACCCGCGAGAGCGTCGGCTTCATGGACGCCTCCACCCTCGGCAAGATCGACGTCCAGGGCCCGGACGCCGGTGCCTTCCTCGACCTGCTCTACACCAACATGATGAGCACCCTGAAGGTCGGCATGATCCGCTACGGCGTCATGTGCCGCCCCGACGGCATGGTCTTCGACGACGGCACCGTCATCCGCGTCGACCGGGACCGCTACCTGGTCACCACGACGACCGGCAACGCCGCCGCCGTACTCGACTGGATGGAGGAGTGGCTCCAGACGGAGTGGCCGGAGCTGAAGGTCCACTGCACGTCCGTCACCGAGCAATGGGCCACCGTCGCCCTGGTCGGTCCGAGGTCCCGCGCCGTCCTCGGCTCGCTCGCACCTCAACTGGCCGTGGCCAACGACGACTTCCCGTTCATGGCCTGGCGCGAGACGACCGTCGCCGGCATCGAGGCACGGGTGTGCCGGATCAGCTTCTCCGGCGAACTCGCCTACGAGATCAACGTGTCGCCGTGGGCGGCCCGCGCCCTCTGGGAGGCGCTGTACGAGGCCGGTGCCCCGTACGGCATCACCCCCTACGGCACCGAGACCATGCACGTCCTGCGCGCCGAGAAGGGCTACCCGATCATCGGCCAGGACACCGACGGCACCGTCACCCCCCAGGATCTGGGCATGAGTTGGGCCGTCTCGAAGAAGAAGCCCGACTTCATCGGCAAGCGCTCCTTCGCCCGCGCCGACACGGTCCGCGCCGACCGCAAGCACCTGGTCGGTCTGCTCCCCGAGGATCCGGCGACCTTCCTCCCGGAAGGCACCCACCTGATCACCGACAGCGTGCTCCCGGCCCCGCCGGTCCCGATGCTCGGCCATGTCACCAGCAGCTACCGCAGCGCCGCCCTCGGCCGGACCTTCGCCCTCGCCCTGATCAAGGGCGGCCGCGACCGCATCGGCGAGCGCCTGTACGCCCCCGTCGGCGACCGGCTGGTCCCGGTGACCGTCGCGAGCCCCGTCCTCTACGACCCCGAAGGAGCCCGCCGCGATGGCTGAGACCACCCTGACCGCCGCCCCGCTCCGCAGCCCGCTGGCGCCCGCCGCGGACCGCTTCGCTGCCGCGACCCGGACGTCCGGGGGCGCGATACGGCTGGCCGAACTCCCCTTCCTGACCCAGCTGAACGTCCGTCTCGACGCCAAGGGCGCGGCGGCGGAGGCCGTAGGACTCGCCCTCGACCTCCAACTGCCCCTCCAGCCCAACACCGTGGTCCGCGCGGGAGAGTTGACCGCGCTCTGGCTCGGCCCGGACGAATGGCTGCTGGTCGCCCCACCGGGCTCCGCCGCGGACCTGGAGAGCCGCGTCCGGGAGGCGGCCGGCGACGAACTCGTCTCCGTGATCGACGTCTCCGCCCAGCGCACCACGCTCCTCGTCACCGGCCCCAGCGCCCGCGACCTGCTGGCCCACGGCTGCGCGCTGGACCTCCACCCGCGCGCCTTCGGTGCCGGACGCTGCGCCCAGACGACCCTCGGCCGCACCCAGGTCGTCCTGGTCGCCCGGGGCGAACCCCGGGCCGGGTTCTGGGTGTTGGTCCGCTCGTCCTTCGCCGGCTATCTGGCGGAGTGGCTGCTGGACGCGGCGACGGAATACGTCTGAACGCACCGGCGGCCCGGTCCGTGGGAACCCCACGGACCGGGCCGCCGTCGCGTCCGGACTCAGCACTCGATGATGTTCACCGCGAGTCCGCCCCGAGCCGTTTCCTTGTACTTGACGCTCATGTCGGCGCCGGTCTCCTTCATGGTCTTGATGACCTTGTCGAGGGAGACCTTGTGGGAGCCGTCGCCGCGCATCGCCATCCGGGCCGCCGTGACCGCCTTCACCGCGGCCATGCCGTTGCGTTCGATGCAGGGGATCTGGACGAGGCCGCCGACGGGGTCGCAGGTGAGGCCGAGGTTGTGTTCCATGCCGATCTCGGCGGCGTTCTCGACCTGCTCCGGGGAGCCGCCCAGCACCTCGGCCAGCGCGCCGGCGGCCATGGAGCAGGCGGAGCCGACCTCGCCCTGGCAGCCGACCTCGGCGCCGGAGATGGAGGCGTTCTCCTTGAAGAGCATGCCGATGGCGCCGGCGGCGAGGAGGAAGCGGACGACGCCGTCCTCGTCGGCTCCGGGGACGAAGTTGATGTAGTAGTGCAGGACGGCCGGGATGATGCCGGCCGCGCCGTTCGTGGGGGCGGTGACGACGCGGCCGCCCGCCGCGTTCTCCTCGTTCACCGCCATCGCGTAGAGCGTGATCCACTCCATCGCGTGCGCCAACGGATCGCCTGCGGAACGGAGTTGGCGTGCGGTCACGCCGGCTCTGCGACGCACCTTCAGCCCGCCAGGCAGGATGCCCTCGCGGGACATGCCGAGCGAGACGCAGGCCTGCATGACGTGCCAGATGTCGAGGAGTCCGGAGCGGATCTCCTCCTCGGTGCGCCAGGCCCGTTCGTTCTCCAGCATCAGCGCGGAGATGGAGAGGCCGGTCTCCTTGGTGAGGCGCAGGAGCTCGTCGCCGGTGCGGAAGGGGTATTTGAGGACTGTGTCGTCGAGCTTGATGCGGTCGGTGCCGACGGCGTCCTCGTCGACGACGAAGCCGCCGCCGACCGAGTAGTACGTCTTCGACAGCAGCTCCGCCCCGGACGCGTCGAACGCCCACAGCGTCATGCCGTTCGCGTGGTAGGGCAGCGTCTTGCGGCGGTGCAGGACCAGATCGTCGTCGTAGGAGAACGCGATCTCACGCTCACCCAGCAGAGACAGGCGTCCGGCGCTCTTGATCCGTTCGACGTCCTGGTCGGCCCGGACGATGTCGACGGTGTGCGGCTCGTGGCCCTCCAGGCCGAGCAGCACCGCCTTCGGCGTGCCGTGGCCGTGGCCGG
>JABFXD010000689.1 GCA_013361925.1 Streptomyces sp.
CGTCGTCGCCCGGCGTGGCGACGCTGACGTACGCGCAGAAGATGGACAAGAAGTACGCGCTGGCCGCCGGGCTGAAGGGGTCGGGGAAGTTCGACGCGGTGAAGAGCGTCGCCAAGGCGCCCGGCAGAGGGCAGAAGTACACCTATCGCGTGGATGTCGAGCGGGGGATCGGGCTCGACGCGGAACTGTTCGCCGACGCGGTGCAGAAGACGCTCAACGACGACCGGAGCTGGGCCCACAACGGCGCCCGCACCTTCGAGCGGATCTACTCCGGCAAGCCCGATTTCGTGATCACCCTCGCCAGCCCGGGCACCACGGCGGAGTGGTGTGCCAAGTCCGGTCTGGACACGACCGTGGACAACGTGTCCTGCGATTCGGCCGCCACCGAGCGCGTGATGATCAACGCGTTCAGATGGGCTCAGGGGTCCAAGACCTACGGCGACCAGATCCACGCCTACCGGCAGATGCTGATCAATCACGAGGTCGGCCATCGTCTCGGCAACCACCACGTGACCTGCGACAAGGACGGCGAACTCGCCCCGGTCATGCAGCAGCAGACCAAGTTCCTGGACCACAACGGAATCCACTGTCTGCCCAACCCCTGGCCGTATCCCGGGAGTTGACGGACGCCTCACAGGTCACGTTGACATGCGCAGAAAAGTCGTACTAATTTTCTGCGCATGTCGTCCCGTCACGCCTCCGTTCGCGCCGCCATCGAGCTGGCGCTCATCGGCGTGACCGCGTTGTGCGTGGCCGACATTCACTGTCGCTGACGTCCGCCCTCTGGCGTTCGCGTCGCGATCTCTTCTTTCTCCCGTGAGCCGTCGCTCGCGGTTTTCCGACGACCTGACGCCCGGGCAGACGTCTGTTCACCTCCGTCTCACCCTTCGTCAATCTGTCTCGTTATCCGAGATGGGCAGATTCATCCTTCGAGAGGTCGTCTCCGATGCGTCAACCGTCCGTCATCGCGCGCCGCGTGGCCGCGGCATCCGTAAGCCTGGTTCTGGCCGCGGGCGCCGCCGCCTGCGGCCCCGAGGACAACGATGCCAAGAGCTCCGGTGGCGACTCCGCGCCCCACAAGGGCGGCACCCTCACGGTCCTGAACTCCGAGCCGCAGACGGACTTCGACCCGGCCCGGCTGTACACCTCGGGCGGCGGCAACGTGCCCTCCCTCGTCTTCCGCACCCTCACCACCCGCAACCGCGAGAGCGGCGCCGCCGGCGCGAAGGTCGTCCCCGACCTCGCCACCGACACCGGGCGCCCCAACAAGGACGCGACCGAGTGGACGTACACCCTGAAGAAGGGGCTCAAGTACGAGGACGGCACCGCGATCACCTCGGCCGACATCAAGTACGGCATCGAGCGCTCCTTCGCGCCCGAGCTGTCCGGCGGCGCGCCCTATCTGCGGGACTGGCTGGTCGGCGCGGCCGACTACCAGGGGCCGTACAAGGACAAGGGCGGGCTCGACGCGATCGAGACGCCGGACGACCGGACCATCGTCTTCCATCTGAACAAGCCCGAGGGCGAGTTCCCCTTCCTGGCCACGCAGACGCAGTTCGCGCCCGTGCCGAAGGCCAAGGACACCGGCACGAAGTACGAGGAGCACCCGGTCTCGTCCGGCCCCTACAAGGTGGTCAAGAACGAGAACGACGGTGAGACGCTCCTCCTGGAGCGCAACACGCACTGGTCCGCCGCGACGGACGCCGAGCGCAAGGCGTACCCGGACAAGATCGACGTCAAGTCCGGGCTCGACTCCGCGGTGATCAACCAGCGGCTGTCCGCGTCCCAGGGTGCGGACTCGGCGGCGGTCACCACGGACACCAACCTCGGCCCCGCCGAGCTCGCCAAGGTGACCGGCGACAAGGAGCTCGCCGCGCGGGTCGGCACCGGGCACTTCGGCTACACGAACTACATAGCGTTCAACCCGACCGTCAAGCCGTTCAACAACGTCAAGGTGCGGCAGGCGATCTCGTACGCCATTGACCGCTCGTCGGTCGTGAACGCCGCCGGCGGGTCGTCGCTCGCCGAGGCCGCCACCACCTTCCTGCCCAACCAGAAGTCCTTCGGCTACGAGCCGTACGACCTGTTCCCCGCGGGTGACTCCGGCAACGCGGCCAAGGCCAAGGAGCTGCTGAAGGAGGCCGGTTACCCGAACGGGCTCACCGTCACGCTGACCCACAACAACGCCCAGAACTTCAAGACCAGCCCCGAGATCGCGACCGCGCTCCAGGACGCGCTCAAGAAGGCCGGCATCACGGTCAAGCTCCAGGGCCTGGAGGACAACAACTACTCGGACACGATCCACAGCGTGAAGACCGAGCCGGGCTTCTTCCTCACCGCGTGGGGTGCCGACTGGCCCTCCGGGGGCCCCTTCCTCGCCCCGATCTTCGACGGCCGTCAGATCGTCAAGGACGGTGCGAACTTCAACTCGGGCCTGCTCAATGACAAGTCGGTCAATGCCGAGATCGACGCGATCAACAAGTTGACCGATCTTGACGCCGCCGCCAAGAGGTGGGGTGCCCTGGACAAGAAGATCGGTGAGCAGGCGCTGACCGTGCCGCTGTTCCACCCGGTCTACAAGCGGTTGGTCGGCAAGGACATCAAGAACGTCGTGATCAGCGACTGGACCGGTGTGCTGGACATCTCGCAGGTCGCGGTCAAGTAACCCGATGAGCGAGGCACTTGTCGCCGTCGAGACCCCCGGGGCAGTCGTCCCGGGGGTTTCGGGGGCTCGTCAGTTCTGGCGGCGGCTGCGGACGCAGCGGGCCGCCGTGGTCGCGGCGGGCGTCGTCGCGCTGCTCGTCCTGGTCGCCCTCGCGGCGCCCCTGCTCACCGCGCTGGAGGGCCAGGACCCCACCACCTACCACCCCTCCCTGGTCGACTCCGCGCGCGGCGGTGTGCCCGTCGGGTCGCTCGGCGGCATCGGCGGGGACCACTGGCTGGGCGTCGAACCGCAGACGGGGCGCGACCTGTTCGCACGGCTCGTGTACGGCGCCCGGGTCTCGCTGGGGGTCGCGCTGGCCGCGACCGTCGTCCAGGTGTTGATCGGTGTCGTCGTGGGTGTATCGGCCGCACTGGGCAGTCGATGGGTTGATCAACTGTTGAGCAGGTTCACGGATGTCATCGTCGCCATGCCCCTCATGATCATGTCGTTGGCGCTGCTCGCGATCGTCCCGGCGAGCTTCCCGCGGCCTGTACTGGTCGCGGGAGTCATCGGGTTGATCGGGTGGGGCAGCATCGCCAAGATCGTGCGCGCCCAGACGCTCACGCTCAAACAGCTCGACCATGTCGCCGCGGCCCGGCTCAGTGGCTGGGGCACCTGGCGCATCGCCCGCCGTGAGCTGCTGCCCGGGATCGCCGCGCCGATCATCACCTACGCGGCGCTGCTGGTGCCGTCCAACATCTCCGCCGAGGCGGCCCTGTCCTTCCTCGGCGTCGGTGTGAAGCCGCCGACGCCGTCCTGGGGACAGATGCTCACCGCCGCCGACGTCTGGTACCAGGCCGCCCCGCAGTACCTGCTGCTGCCCGCGGGCGCGCTCTTCGTCACCGTCCTCGCCCTGACCGTCCTCGGCGACGGCGTACGCACCGCCCTGGACCCGCGCGCGGCGTCCCGGCTGCGCGTCGGCACCGGCCGCAAGAGGGAGGCCAAGGCATGACCGGTTTTCTCCTGCGGCGCGTCCTCGGCGCGGTCGTCACCCTGTTCGCCATCTCGGTGATCGTCTACGTCGTCTTCTACGTCACCCCCGGCAACGTCGCCCAGATCACCTGCGGTCCGCGCTGCTCGCCGGAACAGGTGCACCAGGTCGCTCAGCAACTGCGGCTCGACGACCCCCTGTACGTGCGCTACTGGCATTTCCTGGAGGGACTCGTGGCCGGCCAGGACTACTCCACCGGCACCTCCGTGGAGCACTGCTCGGCGCCCTGCCTCGGGCTGTCGTACCAGAGCGACCAGCAGGTCACCCAGCTGATCCTGAACAAGCTGCCGGTCAGCCTGTCGCTGGTGTTCGGCGCGATGGTGCTGTGGCTGATCCTCGGCGTCGGCACCGGCGTCCTGTCCGCCTGGCGGCGCGGCCGGCTCAGCGAACGGCTGCTGACCGGCGTCACGCTCGCGGGCGTGGCCACACCGGTCTTCGTCATCGGTCTGGTCCTGATGATCGTCGTCTGCGGACAGCTCCAGCTGCTGCCGTTCCCGCAGTACGTGAAGTTCACCGACGACCCGGAGCAGTGGGCGTGGAACCTGCTGCTGCCCTGGCTGTCCCTCGCCCTCATCGAGGCCGCCGCGTTCGCCCGCCTCACGCGCGCGTCGATGCTGGAGACGCTCGCCGAGGACCACATCCGCACCTTCCGCGCGTACGGCCTCGGTGAGCGGTCCGTCATCGGACGGCACGCGCTGCGCGGAGCGTTCGCGCCCGTCATCGCGCTCAACGCCAACAACTTCGGCAGCGCGGTCGGCGGCGCGGTCCTCACCGAGACGTTGTTCGGCCTGCCCGGCATCGGACAGGAACTGGTCCACGCGGTCAATGTGATCGACCTTCCGGTCGTGGTCGGCATGGTCCTGGTCATCGGCTTCTTCGTGGTCCTGGCCAACGCCGTCGCGGACGTGCTGTACGCGGTGGCCGACCGACGGGTGGTGCTTGCATGAGTACGGTCAATGTCACCGACGACCTGGTCAACATGGGTGACAGCCTGGTCAAGGTCACCGACCTGACCGTCGAGTTCGGCTCGCTGCGAGCCGTCGACGGGCTCTCCTTCCGGCTGGCACAGGGGGGCGCCCTCGCCCTGGTCGGCGAGTCCGGCTCCGGCAAGTCCACCGTCGCCGCCGCCCTGCTGGGGCTGCACCGCGGCACGGGCGCGCGGGTCGGCGGCTCGATCGAGGTCGCCGGCATCGACGTGGAAAAGGCGTCGGACAAGGAGCTGCGACGACTGCGCGGCGGCAAGGCCGCGATGGTCTTCCAGGACCCGCTGTCGTCCCTCGACCCGTACTACGCGATCGGCGACCAGATCGCCGAGGTGTACCGCGTGCACACGCGCGTGTCGCGACGAGCCGCACGCGCGCGTGCCATCGAGGTACTGGACCGCGTGGGAATCCCGGACGCGGCACACCGGTCCCGGTCCCGCCCGCACGAGTTCAGCGGAGGCATGCGCCAGCGCGCGCTGATCGCCATGGCGCTCGCCTGCGAACCGGCCCTGCTGATCGCCGACGAACCGACCACCGCCCTCGACGTCACGGTCCAGGCCCAGATCCTCGACCTGCTGCACACGCTGCGCGAGGAGACCGGCATGGGGCTGCTGCTCGTCACCCACGACGTGGGTGTCGCCGCGGAGAGCGTCGACGAGGTGCTGGTCATGCGGCACGGACGGGCCGTCGAGCACGGGCCGGTCGGCACGGTGCTCGGGCAGCCGGGGGAGACGTACACGCGCGACCTGCTCGCCGCTGTCCCACGCGTGGACGCGCCCCGGACGGCTGTCGGGAAGCCCGGCGAGGTCGTCCTGGAGGCGACGGGCCTGCGGCGCGAGTTCGGGCGCGGCAAGAAGGCCTTCACGGCCGTCGACGACGTCTCGCTGACCGTCCGCCGGGGCGAGACGCTCGGCGTGGTCGGGGAGAGCGGCAGCGGCAAGACGACACTCGGCCGGATGCTGGTCGGCCTGCTGGAGCCGACGGCCGGGGAGATCAAGCCCGGTGGGGGAGTGCGCCCCGACATCCAGATGGTCTTCCAGGACCCCGTCTCCTCCCTCAATCCCCGCCGCAGCGTGGGCGAGTCCATAGCTGACCCGCTCCGCGCGCGGGGCGAGCGCGACGAGCAGCGCATCAGGGGGCGCGTGACAGAACTGCTGGAGCGCGTGGGGCTCGAAGGGGCGCACTACGACCGCTACCCGCACGAGTTCAGCGGCGGACAGCGCCAGCGCGTGGGC
>JABFXD010000285.1 GCA_013361925.1 Streptomyces sp.
GGGCGGGCGTGGTCCAAGCGGTCAGGATCGGAGAAGCGGCATCCCGCCCCCCGGCCTACGGTGAAACCACCGAAGCAGAACCCCACGGAGGAGAACACCATGACCGCCGGCCTGAAGACCATCATCTACCCCGTCAAGGACATCGCCCGGGCGAAGGCTGTGTTCAGCGCCCTGCTCCAGACCGAGCCGTACGCCGACGAGGCCTACTACGTCGGCTTCAAGGACGCCGGTCAGGACGTCGGTCTCGACCCCAACGGCCACTCCCGCGGTATGACCGGCCCGGTCCCCTACTGGCACGTCGAGGACATCAGGGCCCGGCTCGCCGCGCTGCTGGAGGCGGGCGCCGAGCTGCTCCAGGACGTCACGGACGTCGGCGGCGGCAAGCTGATCGCCTCGGTGAAGGACGCGGACGGCAACCTCATCGGGATCACCCAGGACAGCTGAGGCACCTGCCCTGCCCCGGTATCGATGCACGCGCATTAACATGGGGTCCATGGCAGTGAACGCGGCCGGCGCCCGGCTCGAGGAACAGTGGCGGGACATCCTTGCGGTCCACGCCCGCACGATGTGCGAGATCGACCGGGTGCTGCACCCGCACGGGCTGGGCGCGAGCGACTTCGAGGTGCTCGACATCCTCGCCACCGAGGCCCCCGCCGAGGGGGATCTGTGCCGGGTGCAGAACCTGGTCGGGCGGGTCCACCTCAGCCAGAGCGCGCTCTCCCGGCTGATCGGCCGGCTGGAGAAGGACGGCCTGGTGGAGCGTTCCGTGTGCATGGAGGACCGGCGCGGTGTGTGGGTGACACTCACCGGCAAGGGGCGTGAGCTGCACGCCGAGGTGCTCCCGCTGCAACGGGACGCGCTGGAGCGCACACTGCGCGGCTGACCGCCGCCGTCGGCGGCCCCTCGTACCGGTACGGCGGTGAAGGGAACGCTCACGGAATCCTCAACCCGGGGCGGACTCTGTGAAATTCGGAACCTGGCGGGGCATATCCGGCCAGACCTGAGGCCATGCTGAACGGAGAACTGCGCGCAGAGATCGGAGACACCCCGCAGTGACCGTGGCTCCCGACCGGGCCGCCGCCGATTTCAGCAGCTACGCGACCGGCTCCCTGGAGGAGACGCGCGCCGCGATCGCGGCCCACTACTACGACATGGATCTGCAAGTCGTCGGCCCCAGCGAGGACTTGTCGACCAGACTCGACGTGCTCGACCTCGGCTCGCTCACCGTCGGCGACATCCGTTTCGGCACGCAGATCCGCACCGGCTTCGCCGCGCCGGGCGCCTATCACGTGGCCGTGCCGGTGAGCGGCTGCTTCAGCGTCCAGCAGGGGCACGACGACGCCGTGTTCGCGACGACGGGGAGCGCCGTCTTCTTCGATCCCGCGCGGCACATCCGCGTCGACGCCTGGTCGCCCGACTGCCAGGCGCTCACCGTGAAGATCGACAAGCAGTGCCTGCACCAGGCCCTGGAGTCCCTGCTGGACCGGCCGCTGTCCCGCGCGCCGCTCTTCGGACCGTCCGTCGACGTGCGCAGCGGACCGGGCCGCAGCTGGGCACGGTTGGCGACCTGGGCGCTCCTGGAGCGTGACGTGTCGCTCGGGCTGCTGCACCGGCCGCTGATCCGGACGCGGATCGAACGGACGCTGCTCGAAGGGGTGTTGCTGGCGGCCGAGCACACCCACCGCGAGGAGCTTGAGGCTCCCGCGCCGCCGATGCGGCCCGCCTCCGTCAAGCGGGTGATGGACGCCGTACAGGAGCGGCCGGCCGAGGCCTACGACGCCACGCGGCTGGCGCAGCTCGCCCAGGTCAGTGTGCGCACGCTCCAGGACGCGTTCCGCAGGCACGTCGGGATGTCGCCGATGGCGTACGTGTACGACGTACGCCTTCAGCGGGTGCGGGACGAGCTGCGGGCCGTGGGACCGGGCGCGACGACCGTGTCGGACGTGGCGCACCGGTGGGGGTTCGTGCATCTGGGGCGGTTCGCGTCGCGCTATCGGGAGCGGTTCGGCGAGACGCCGTCGCGGACTCTGCGCGACGCGTAGCAGCCGGTGTCATGGCCCGGCTCGGTCAGCGCGCGGCGGCGCGCCGGGTGGGCCGCAGGGTCTCGGGCCGCCCGCCCGAATCCACCGCGCATTGCGGACAGTGGTCGCGCATCGCGGAGCGACGGCACCACGGCCGCGGTCATATCGTCGGGTCACGTCGATCGTGGGCGTCCGGGGAGGAGCGGGGTCGGCGCCGCTCCTCCCTCAGCCGCCCAACGGATCAGCGGTGGCCCGGGCGTCCCTTCCGGATCATCCGTGCGCGCCGCCCAGCAGAGTGCGTACACCCTCGGAGGTCAGCGTCAGCGGGTGCGCGGACGCGGCGTCGATGGAGAGCGCCAGCTCGTCCGTGGGCCACTCCGCGGCGAGGGCGCCCAGCGGCACCAGCCGGTAGCGGGAGACGAAGGGCAGCAGCCCGGCCATCTCGTCCTCCGAGGTGAACACGGGCACCACCGGATCGCCGTCCGGCTGCTCTATCACCGGAAGCGCCACCGCGGAGGGGTCGGCGGCGTCCGCCTCACTGGCGTCGTCCGGGACGGGAACGAGGACCTCACTGCTCGCCAGCGTGTCCAGCGCCACCGTGTCCGCGGTGTTCTCGGCCAGCGCGTCCAGCGCCCGCCGGGCCGGTGTGGTGGTGTTGTCGTACGCGGGTGTGTCCATGGTGAATCCCCTGGTAGCGGTGGTCGTACGGCACGCCCGGGGCGCTCGGCCCCGGGCGCGTCCTGCTCGCGTACCCGATGCGGACGGCGGCATTCCCCCGCATCTCGGGGAATCGCGCTACTTCAGATACGGACCGTCCGTTCCGATCTTTCCGGGACCGCCCAGCACGTACACCCGCAGGTTGCCCTTGCCCGGCGCCGACACGGAGAGGGTGCCGTTGGTGACGGTCTTGGTGTCACCGGTGACGGCGTCCTTGTACGTGCCGTTCGGGATGCCGGTGTAGGTCGCGTCGCCGGTGACGGTGACGAGCGCGAAGCTGTCCGTGCTCCCACTGGTGTAGCGGCGCTTGAAGGCCATCGAACCGCTGATGCCGTCGGTGGAGTACTGGCCCATCTGGAGGGCCGGCACCGCCCGGCGGATCTGGTTCAGCCGCTGGAGGTGCTTGACGAGCGGCTGGGACAGGGTGGTGGCGACCTGGCCGCTCGCGGAGTCCGCCTTGCCGAACTCCGATGCGGTGACGGTGCCTTCGAGGTTGTCGCCGTAGTACGCCCGGCCCGTGGACGCCAGCGGACAGGTGGGCCCGCAGTCGATCTGCTTGCCCTTCTGGAACTCGATCTCCGAGCCGTAGTACAGGGTCGGGATGCCGCGGAAGGTCCACATCAGGGACATGTTCTCGGCCCAGGCGTCGGTGCCGCCGCTGTAGCGGGTGCTCGACTTGTTGGGGCCGTAGTCGTGGCTGTCGACGTAGACCACGTTGTACGTGGCGTCGTTGACGCTGTCGTCGGAGTCCTTGCCGTTGCTGTAGGCGTTCTGCGCGTCACCGAAGTTCATGTGCATGCGCATGTCGATGATGTTCATGCCGCTGAACTGGCTGTGATCCGGGGTGTGGTACGCGTTGCCGTTCAGGAAGGCGTTGGTCGAGGTCGGCTGGTTGCCGGTGCCGAGGTTGTTCTCGTAGGTGAACTGCTCGATCGCGGCCGTCTCGTCGTCGGCGCTGTACTCCTTGCGTTCCTTCCAGGTGAAGAACTGCGCGGAGTGGTTCACCGAGCCGCGGTTCCACTTGTCGTTGACGAAGGCGCCGACCTCACCGAAGACATAGAAGTTCTGGGCGGCGGTCGTGCCGAACTTCTGGGTGACGCGGTCGTAGATCGCGGGCAGGAAGCGGCGGTTCCAGGTGACGCGCGGGATGTGGACGGCGGTGTCGATGCGGAAGCCGTCCACGCCCATGTCGATGTACTTGTCGTAGGCGCCGATCAGATAGTTCTGCACGGGCGTCGACTCGGTGTTGAAGTCGGCGAGGTCCTCGTGCAGCCAGCAGGAACGGGAGTCCTCGCCCTCCCAGTTGCCGATCCAGCACTGGTGGTAGTACGCCTTCGGGAACATGCCCGAAGTGGGGCTCGGCCACTGGCAGTTGTACAGGGTGTAGCCCTCGGCGCTCTTGCCGCCGGTGGGCTTGCCCCAGTTGACGCAGGTGTTGCCGGAGGGTTCGGCGGTCGACCACAGGTCGCCGTTGTAGTACGACTTCCCGGACTTGGTCTCGACGGTCAGGCCGTCGTACTCGAAGCCCTCGTTCTTCTCGTCGTAGTACCAGCTCCACTGCGCGTCCCGGACGCCGTACACGGTGGGCGTGTACAGGCCCTTGGCGCCCCAGCGGGAGCTGTGGTTGTAGACGACGTCCTGGTAGATCTTCATGCCCTTGGCGTGGGCGGCGTTGATCAGGTCCTGGTAGGTGGCGCCGGCCGACTCAAGGCGCGGGTCGACCTTGTAGAAGTCGTAGCCGTGGTAGCCGTGGTAGTCGTAGTCCGAGCGGTTGAGGACGACCGGGGTGATCCAGACCGCGGAGAAGCCGAGCGCCTTGATGTAGTCGAGCTTGTTCACCAGGCCCTTGAAGTCGCCCCGGAACATGGGGTCGTTGTTGGCCGCGTTGCCGGACTTGGTGTGCTGGCTGCCGCCGCGGTTGTTGGAGCTGTCGCCGTCGTAGAAGCGGGCGGTGAGGACGAAGTAGATGGGGTCCTTGCGGGGGTCGGTGCCCAGCGGGGTGCCGGCGGCCGGGGCGGGGGCGGCGGTGCCGGTGGTCGCCGTCGCCCCGGCGGAGTCGGGCGAGGTGTTGCCGGCCGCGTCGACCGCCTTCACGGTGTAGGCGTAGGCGGTCTTCTCCTCAAGTCCCGTGTCGGAGTACACGGTTGAGCCGACGTCCGTGACGACGGTGCCCTTGCTGCCGCCGGTGCGGGTGACCTGGTACTTGGTGACGGCCTTGTTGTCGGTGGCGGCTTCCCAGCTGACCACGATCGAGGTGTCGGTGGCGCTCGCGGTGACCTTGGTGGGCGCGGTGGGGGCCTCGGTGTCGGGGGCCTCGGTGGCGCACGGGTTCGCGGCGCCGGTGGTGACCGTCCTGTCCTTCACGGTCGTGGTGCCGGTCGGGATCGTGTAGTCGGAGCTGTTGTTGTTGTCCCAGACACCGTTGCCGTTGTTGAACGCCGCCTTCAGGGAGGTGGCGGTGCCGATGTCGAGGGTCTTCTTCCACCAGCCGGTGCAGGCGGACTCCATGCCGAGGCCGGGGACGGCCGTCCACGATCCGCCGCTCGGCGCGTAGTGGATGTTGGCGGTGGTCCAGCCCGAGGTGGCGGTGGAGTAGTAGACGGTGGCCTGGTTGCCGCTGCCCGTGCCGGTGTCGGCGCACGGGTCGCTGTGGGCTATCACTCCGTCCTTGACGGTGATGGTGCCGGTGCCCAGCGCGTAGTTGTTGCCACCGTTGTTGTCCCAGGTGCCGCTGCCGTTGTTGAACGTGGCCTGGAGGCCCGCGGCGGAGCCGAGGTCGACGGTCTTCTTCACCCAGTCCGTGCAGGCGCTCTCCATCTGCACACCGGGAACGGTGGTCCAGGAGCCGCCGTCCGGGGCGTAGTGCAGATAGGTCGACGACCAGTTCTTTGTCTTCGTGTAGTAGAAGACGGTCGCCGTGCTGGTGCTGTCTGCAACGGTTTGCAAGGGGATCGACGTGCCCGGGTCCGGTACGGCGGACAGCAGTCCGAGCAGCCCGGACGCCGCCACGAACGCCACCAGGGGGCGTCGTGGCAGACGTGGGGGTGCAGATCTCATGGCGACTCCCATACGGGTCGGGGACCCGCCGGTTCGCCTCCGCCCCGCAAGAAGCACCGGCAAGTTCCTGAAAGTTCTTGCGACGCTCGGGAAGCTACAGGGACATGACAGT